>NZ_JBIYDV010000005.1:0-295284 GCF_044909215.1 Bacillus sp. RC252
TCTTTCTGTAAATAGCTTTTTTGTCATTTTGAACTTTCTCCGATCCCAATTTTCTCTCATTATACAAGAAATACCCTATAGAATAGACTTTTTTTCAGTGTCTATTCTATAGGGTACATTTTAAATTGTCATGCTTTTTCTTTTATATCTATATTTTTAAACCTAATACAGAACATTTTACTCGGGAAAGAGCTTTTTCATTTGTTGAAACCACTTATGTCCTTATATAAAAAGCTCTTTACTAATAAGTAATGTAATTACTGCGTTTTTCAAATTAGTAAAGAACTTTTTATCCCGGCTCAATTTTTCGTAAGATGTCTTTATTACTTGATTGGAGGCTATTTTTGCTTTGTTCATATCTCCTAATCAGCCATTTCCCAAAATTGAGATGCTACTTTGGAAATTCTTTGGTCTTTTAATTTTACTATTACAGGCTCTAACTGAAAATCAAATTGTTTCAATTCAAAAAGCGTTGTATGTTCTAAAAATGATGATGTGTAATCCATTCTTGGAATAACGGATAATCCTAGTCCTCTACTAACAAGTGCTACAACCATCCTTATATCTTTACACTCGATAATGATATTTGGCTTGACTTGATGTTCATCAAATACTTTGAAAAGGTCTTCATTGAAGGAGAGTCCTTCCATTGCTCCTAGCATAATGAATGGAAACTGGGCAATCTGTTCAATCGTCACATGCTGTGATGAAAACGATGCTGCCCAACTTGATGGAATAATCACAGCGGTTGGTTGTTTTTTTAATATTTTCATCGCATATTGTTCACTATTGCCCAATCGTAAAAGTAAGGCAACATCAATTTCTCTTTGTTCTAGTCTTTTTAATAATTCTTCTGAATTTCCAGTTACTATTTTTATTTTGACATTAGGGTATTGTGTTCTAAACGTACTAACATAGTCAATGAGCATATTCGAACATGTAGACGATACACCGATACTTACTGTTCCGCCTATACCTTGTTCAATTTCTTGAATTTGCTGCTTTACATCTTGAATTTGCATTAACATTTGATTGGCATATTGGTATAGTATTTCACCTGTTGCTGTAAGCTCCCATTTTTGACGATATCGATGAATTAAAGTTGTGCCAAAATCAGTTTCAAGCTTTTTTAATAATTGGCTAAGTGGGGGCTGCGCGATATGGAGCACTTCTGCTGCCTTAGAAATGCTTCCTTGTTTCACAATTTCTTTAAAGTAATATAATTGCCTGAAATCCATTGTATCTCTCCATCATATGTTTTTTGATATAATTAGTTTATCATATATATATTTTTCATATGTCGAATTTAGCGTTATATTTAATTCTATAGCTATAGTCTTTATATTGATAATATTAACTAGAAAGTGAGAGATACTATGAATCATTGGAGCAGAACCTTGAAGCGCATCATCTTATACGTGCTCGGGTTATTTTTTATGTCGATTGGCATTAGCATGTCGATTCAAGCAGGATTTGGTGTATCGCCTGTGTCATCATTAGCATATGCAAGTACGCTAACGATTGGTTTATCGGTTGGTGTGACAATGGCGCTTGCAAATGTTTTATACATTATTATTCAAGTGATATTAAGTAAACGAATGGAGTTAAATGAATTTGTGAGTCAATTCATTATTTCGTTTTTATTTGGTTTTTTCATGGATGCAACGCTCTTCCTTGTACAACTTTTCCCTCCACCTGAAACTCTCCTTGCTCGAAGTGTATATTTAATTGTTAGTTTATTTGTTATAGCGGTCGGTTTAATGGGCTATACAACAGCGAAACTGCCATTAATGCCGTATGATGCGTTAACTTATGCAATTAGTGAAAAATTTAACTTAAAATTCGGTAAAGCAAAAATTTTGAGCGATTTAATAAACATTTGTGTGGCTGGTGCAATCTGTATAGTTTTCATTCAATCATTAGGCTCAATCGGAATCGGCACATTAATTGCCGCCTATTTTATCGGCAAAATTTTAGGGTGGATGATACCGTATTATCAACCACCTCTCCAACAATGGGTATTTAAAACAGAAAAGGCTGTCTAAGGAATCATAATAAAGTACAGGAAAAATAGATGAATCAAATTCCTCAGCCGAAATCAAATAATGAATTTTACACCTTACCAAGTATCAGTCCACATTAGGAATGGCACTTCTTTATTACTGCCTTTTCTTTGACCTTCTATCACTTTGGTTAAATGATAAAACAAACATTGTATTAAAACTAACCTGCCGTTTAGTTAAAGAAGGATCTTTAAACAACTTTTTTATATTTTAAAAAACTTTATTGCTACTTAACACTATTTCATACCATCTTTTCAAACAATTATTTCAAATAAATTTTAGTGCTAGTATACAAAACTCTGTAATTATAAAATAAAAAAGCATGACATAAAATTGTCATGCTTTTTCTTTTCTATCTATATTTTCAAACCTAATACAGCACATTTTACTCGGGAAAGAGCTTTTTCATTTGTTAAAACCACTTAATTCTCAAACACAAAATTAATCTTATTATCTTTCCACTCTAACTTCGCATCAAACGTTTTCTCGCCTTTTTTAAAGCCTTTAATTAAATCGGTCTTCTCACCTTTTAATAGTTTCGTCATGTTTTTTTGCGAAATAGCTTTGCTTAAAATCTTCTTCGAGATGGTAAAGTCACATTGTGTTGTATTGTAGTTAGAACAACCGTAAAACGTCGACTTATCAATAACATCGCCATCGCATTTTTTACAGTTCCCGACCTTTTTACCTGTTGTAAATTTCGATCCTTTTCGTTCAATCGATTCAACATGTAATCCGGTGAAATCCCATTTCTCCGACATTTCTACCGCATCTTCAATAATTTTAGCTGATAGCTTTTTCGTTTGCTCCATAAATGTCGCTGGTGAAGCTGTACCTTCTCCAATTTCCGCAAGGCGTTGCTCCCATTTTGCTGTCATTTCTGGTGAAGCTAGTATTTTATCACCGATTGCTGTAATTAATACTTTCCCTTTATCGGTTGCGTACACTTGGTTTTTCTGTACATCTATATATTTACGGTCTTTCAGCATCGTAATGATACCGGCGCGAGTCGCTTCCGTACCTAAACCTTCTGTTTTCTTCAATACTTTCTCAAGCTCTTCATTCTCTAAATACTTACCGGCCGTTTTCATTAACGTAATAAGTTGTCCTTCTGTATAACGTTTCGGTGGCTGTGTTTTCCCCTCTTTCACTTTCACCTTTACAACTTTCCCTTGTTCACCTTCAGCTACAATTGGAAGAATCGTTTCGTCATCTTTATCGTCTTGGAAAATGACTTTACGCCATCCTTCTTGAATTTGTTGTTTTCCTTTCGAAATGAACGCAGCACGTTCGTCTACAAGAGTTGTAATCGTTGTGTAGTCAAAGATTGCTACTTCATAATGCGCCGCAATCAGCCTTCTTACGATCATATCGTAAATTTTCTTTTCATCACCTGATAGTTTGCTTGGATTTGTAACTTGCTCTGTCGGTATAATTGCGTAGTGATCTGTAACTTTCTTTTCATTCACATAACGCTTATTATTCATAATCGATTCAATTGGTGCTGGCAATAAACCTTTATATTCATCAAACTGACTTAACTTCTGTAAAATATCAGGGAACGTCGCTGCCTCTCCTTGTGTAACATAGTTAGAATCCGAACGAGGGTAAGAGACTATCCCTTTTTGATATAGTGCTTGTGTTATATCAAGCGTCTTTTTCGGTGAAAATTTAAAGGCTTTATTCGCTGTCGCTTGCAGTGCTGATAAATTAAATAAAAACGGCGGCTGAAACTCTTTACGCTCCGTTTTCATTTCTTTTACTACAGCCAGTTTATTTTGACAAAACGCTGCAATTTTATTTGCCAAATCAGGATCATTTAAGCGGGACTCATTATCTTTCTCCCATTTCCCCTCATACTTCTTTCCTTCTATATTAAAGGTTGCGAATACTTCCCAAAACGGCTCTGATTTAAAGTTTTCAATTTCCTTCTCACGCTTTACAATGAGTGCTAATGTTGGTGTTTGTACACGACCAGCGGAAAATACATCGTTCATTCCTTTTTTCTTTAGCAAAATACTAAAGACACGCGATGCATTCATACCAACGACCCAGTCGGCGCAAGATCTTGTATATGCTTCGTAATACGTATTAATCGTATCTGCTTCATCTAGTAAGTTTTTAAATCCTTGATAAATAGCTTGTTTCGTTAAAGATGAAATCCAAAGACGCTTCATTGGCTTTTGCACGTTGCAAAGATTAATAATGTTTCGTACGATCAATTCCCCTTCACGACCAGCATCGCCCGCGTGAATAATTTCTGTTACCTGAGGATTATGTAACAGCTGTTTCACAACGTTAAATTGCTTATATTTTGACTTTGTTACTTCAAATTGAAAACGTTCTGGAATCATTGGTAACGTATTAAGTGACCATTTTTTCCACTCTGCATGATAATGTTCTGGATTACATAACTGCGTCAAATGACCAATTGCCCATGTACAGTACGCTCCATTTGGAAATAACTCATTTGCTTCTACTTCTAAATACCCATCTTTCCGGCGATATTTAAACTGTGAAACAAGAGCCAAACCTTGATCTGGTTTCTCGGCGATAATTAATTTCATTTTATAACTCCCTATCTGTATTCCAGTGTTACTTTCATTGTCTATATGTTTAGAAGCGATGATAAAACAACAATCTTATTTATCATTCGCGGTTTGCCTCACAAATGTGAGACCTATAATATTATACGCTTATTCTTAAGAGCTTCACAATAGAAACTCATTATATAACAACCTCTTTCGCATACTCACAAACAAAAAAGACGTCCAAAAATCGAGCGTCCTTTCCATTCACTACTATTTGCTTTCATATATTCTATAAAATTTTAAATATAACAATTTGTTATGAAGTATCGTCTGCAAAGATAACCATCATTATTTGAAAATTATATTGAACTTACCTTTTTTTTAATTGTGCAGATAATTTGCAGATATAAATAAGCATAAGTATTCTCCATTTGAACATATGATGAAATGAACGATAGGACAGGGAGGTATCATGATGCTTGCTTATACGTTAACTACCTTAACACTTTGTTGTATCTCGATTATTATTACATCATATATTTCTAAACGTAAGGATACCCTAATGGAGTATATGGTATTTATTATGTCTTTTAGTATGAGTATCGGTTTAAGCATTGGTTTTTATTTAGGTATTCTATTTAAAGGAGAATTACTATATTCTACTTTGCTTGCTATTTTGATTAGTGGTTTTATTGGTTTTTTAGTCGGTCTACGTTTTCACCTGTATACTGCCTTAGAAGGAATGTTCTCTGGATTAATGGCAAGTATGATGGGAGCTATGATTACAGAAATGCTAAACGCTCAACAAGCTCATAGTATACTGTTCATTAGCCTCTTACTTACTATAACGATAACTATGTCATGTATGATTCAGCTTTTATCTGAAACCTTCTCTACTTATATCCATCGTGGGTTTCTATTATTGCTCTCAATTGGCGTAGTAATCATTGTTTCTGTATTTATAACATTCCCAGATTATGCTCCTCCACCTTCATCCGGACACAATCAACATATGCATTAACACTTGCAAACAAAATTAATAAAGCAGACGCTTTACAAGAGGCGAATATTTTAGGTATGCAAGATGCTTTCCTTGTAACGACTGTATTAGCAATTCTCGTATTTATTATGACGTTGTTTCTTAAGAAAAAATAACACTGTGACTTCTAAATAAGAAAAAATCAGCTGCAATGCTCTTCACAAAAAAAGGTAGGTTTGTGTATAATAAGAACTAATGTTCTTTCTAGAAAGACACTAAACCTGAATTACACTCATATATCAAAAAGAAGAGGATTGATATACTATGAAAATTGATAGACCAAAAATTTCACCAGAGTTATCTTCACGGAATTTTCAAGATATTTTTTATGAAGAAGATCCAACATTAGAAATGTGTGAAATTATAGACTCCACTTTCGAAAATGAATCTGTAGATAAAGTGCGCTTATATAATGCAGTGATAAAGAATTGTAAGTTCACTAATACAGACTTTAGCAATATTGATATCACAGATGTTTGTTTTGAAAACTGCGATTTATCAAATGTTAATTTAAGCAATTCTTCTGTTCACAGAGTTGAATTTAAAAATAGTAAATTAATTGGAGTTAACTTTACAGAATCTAGCTTAGGAAATGTTAAATTTGAGAATTCAATTTTGAATTTAGCGGCATTTGGAAATTCTAAACTAGAAAAAATTATATTTAATGAAACTTCATTAAATAATGCAGATTTCTTTGACTGTAAACTAAAAAAAGTTGAATTCCAATTATGTAGCCTTGACGAAGCTAATTTTGATCAAACATCACTGAAGGGGATAGATATTAGTTCTTCTAATTTTGATACACTTACAGTTTCAGTGAACGATTTAAGAGGATGTAAAGTATCAACATATCAAGCTGTTCAGTTCGCAACTCTATTAGGATTAATAATTAAAGATTAGTATTTCGAAGGTAGCACAGAACTCTATCCCGAATCATGGACTTTTTTAAGTGTCCACGATTCGAGGTGAAGTTCAAATACATTAGTGGTTACCTTTTTCTTATTATTTAACTACGGCCTGATTTCCCTTTATATGTTCATTATTTTCGCTCATAAACTCTTCGATTTCTTCAACTGATCTAATAATATCTTTTGACAAGTTTTCATACCCGTCTTTCGTTACAAGAATATCATCTTCAATACGAATACCAATTGATTCTTCCTCAATGTAAAGGCCAGGCTCTATCGTAATGACCATACCTGCTTCTAATACTCTATCTTTATACGTTCCTACATCATGCGTATCTAAACCTAGGAAGTGACTTACTCCATGATAATAGTATTTAGATAATTCCTCGTCTTCTTGAATTAAACCAATTGCTTTACACTCTTCTGCTAATACTTTTTTTGTATGCTCATTTAATGCAGCAAACTTTAATCCTGGCTTAATAAGTTCAGTTGTTTCTTTCAATGCTTTTAACACGATATTATATATTTGTTTTTGGCGACTCGAAAACGTTCCGCTAGCTGGGAATGTGTAACTAATATCAGCATTGTAATAGTCTTTTTGAGCACCTAAATCAAGCAGTACTAAATCACCATTTTGAATTTGTGCATCATTATCTTCATAATGAAGGACTGTAGCATTTTTACCACTCGCCAAAATTGTATTGAATGCATGATGTTTAATTCCAGATGATTTAAGCCTAAAATCAAAATGAGCTTCTAATTCATATTCCATCACATCTGCTTTTGCATGCTTCAGCACGTTATAAATACCCTCTTTAGTTACAGCAATCGCTTCTTTAATGATTTCAATTTCTTCTTCCGTTTTAAACACTCGTAATTCACAAATATGCGGATATACATTACCAATTAAAACGTGTGGATACTGTTCTCTTACATATTTAGCAAACGCTAACGTTTTCGTCTCAGTACCCTTCCACTCACGACGCTCTAAATCTAAATACAGATGCTTCACATTTTCTGTGAAAAGTGTATTTGCCATTGTCTTCTCAAAGCTTTCTATATATACAACTTTTTTTATGCCTGAAATTTGTTCTGCATCTTCTTTAGAAACTGTTTTACCGTCCCATTTTTCCATTACTGGATCTGATTTTTCAATGAAAAGAGTTTCTTCCACACTATTTCCAAACTTTTTCAACATGAAAATAACATTTGGCTCATCGATTCCCGTTAAATAGTAAAAATTTCGATTCGGCACAAATTTATAATGTGCATCGGCTGACATATGAGGTGCTTGCCCAGCAAATAAAATAGTAATAGATTCATCCGGTAATGTGTTTACTAATCGTTCTCTATTTTGAGCAAAAAATGTTGATTTCATAATAATCCCCCTAGCGTTCTATGTATAATTTTGAAACTAATTATCCAATATAATTCATTCTATTATTGTTATAATTTTCCGTCAATTAATAGTGCTCATAGAGAAAAGAAAATCTTCATTACTAGGGCCCCTTCCACTCTAAATTATGCATACCACTCCACAATTTCTTGACATTTATTCCATATACTTAAAATCTCATATATATGGAAAGGAGTCTACAAAAGTGAAACATTATGTAGCAACAGGGTTAGCAATTACTTCTTTATTAATAATTACAGGATGTTCTAGCAATGCTGAAACAGCACCAGCTAAAAAAGAAACGGTGCAATCTCAGCCAAAAAATAAAGAAACAGCAACTACGATTCCGCAAAACTTCTATAAAGAAATTACATCTGGAAAAATCGAGCACATTCATGGAATTGGCTACGCGGGAAATATGCCTGGGGTTTCTATCGCAACTCACAGTGGTATAAAAGTTTATCAAAATGGTAAATGGTTTGAAACTACGACTGAGCTACATGATTACATGGGATTTCAGGCAACAAAGAATGGATTCGTTGCCAGCGGTCATCCTGAACCAGGTGCAAATTTAAAAAATCCTTTAGGGTTAATGAAAAGTTCTGATGGCGGTAATACCCTCGAAAAGCTAGCGTTTTATGGAGAATCTGATTTTCATAACCTTGCTGTCGGATATAATACGGAAGCAATTTATTTATACAATGAGCGTCCAAATTCTAAATTACAACAAGGTTTTTATTTCAGTACGAACAACGGACAAGATTGGAAAAATAGTAAATTAAACGGTCTTTCAAGTACAATTCATTCCTTTTCAGCACATCCAGATCAATCTAGTGTAGTCGCGGTAAGTGCTAAAGACGGTGTATATTTGTCTACAGATTATGGAAATACATTTGAACTATTTTCTAAACCAGTTGAATCGACCGCAGTTACATTAAGTAATGAAGACATTATCTATGCCTCTATTAATAAGCAAACTGAGCAACTAATTACGAAGAAATCAATTGCTACAAATGAAGAAACAAACTTACAGATTCCATCTTTAGATTCTAAAGATACAATTATGTACATATCACAAAATCCTCAAAATTCAGCTGAAATAGTTTTTGCTACAATGAAAGCAAATGTCTTTCTTTCTATGGATGACGGTAAAACGTGGAAGCAGATTACTAAAAATGGAACATTACAATATAACTAGTTAGAAAGGTGAATATAACGTGTTTTCAACAGTTAGCGAGTGGAGTTATCAACTCATGTCTCCTTTAATGGATATCGCGAATGCTACGAAATCAATTCCTCTTTTATTTGCGTTTTTATTAGGCATTGTAGGTACCCTTTCTCCTTGCCAATTAACAGGAAACATTAGCGCTATTACACTTTATCCCGCATTAACGGGCAGTAAAACTCCCACCTCAAAATTCGGATAGTACAAAGAAGTTAGGTGGATATCAACTGCCCGTAAATGCCCGATTGGTTCAACTAATAATCAGTGGGGGATGAACAACCCCCCCCACTGATTAAAGTTTCACTTTATGGCAATCAATCTTTACAAAAGGGACATGCATGGAAACATATATTGTTATTCATTTTAGGAAAAATAATAGCTTTTACGACACTTGGACTATTAGTATGGTTCTTAGGAAAAGAGATTCAGCAAATATTAACTTTGTATTTCCCATGGTTACGAAAAATAATTGGACCTTTATTAATTTTAATGGGGCTAATGTTGGCAGGTATTATAAAAGGAAGAAGTTTCTTCTCGATCAAATTTATACGAAAACAAAATGAGGTTGGCTCATTTTTACTTGGATTCTCTTTTCCTTAGCCTTCTGTCCGACTATGTTCGTTCTATTTTTCGGAACGTTAATCCCTTTATCTTTCTCATCTAATTATGGATACTTGTTTCCGACATTCTTTTCGATAGGAACTGCTCTACCTATCGTTGTACTTATGTTCATCATCTCCTACCTTGGATTAAATGGGACTTTACTGAAAAAGAGCCGAAAAATAGGAAAAAACATTCAGCGTATAGCCGGTGTTCTCCTTATATTAATCGGGCTTTATGATACTGTCCTATATTGGTAATACACACAAAAGGTAAGCTTCAGTGAAATGAGCTTACCTTTTGTATCATTTTATTCATTTTTTCTTTTGTTGTAGTTGGCTTAGTAAATTCGTAACAAACGCCAGAAACAGTGCGTCATTTTCTTTTTTAGGTGACCATTGCATAATAAGTTGTCGTGGAATTTTAATTTCTATCGGTTGCACGATGAAGTCATGAATAATTTGTTTATGAAGTCCTGATAATGGAACGATTGTTATTCCTTTAACTTGTAAAGCCAGTGCTAACGCCGAACTAATTGTCTCTGATTCCATCACTTTATTAACTACTATTTCATTTTTCATCAAATATGGTTCAAGTACTTCTTTACAACCAGAGAGCGGCATTATAAAAGGATAATTTTTCAACTCTTTCATTGTAAGACCAGATGGAACTGACTTAGAAGAAACCATAACATACGGATCTTCACCAATTACATCATAATGAAATCCTGGTATTAAATTTTCTTTTATAGAAATAGAAAAATCTGCACTTCCAGAAGACAGCCAATCTAACACTTCTTGATAGCTTCCTTCTCGAACTGCAAGCACATACTGACTTTGATCAAAATTACCTAGTTCGATACACTCCGCCAAACAATATACAGTAACTGAAGGATATGTAGCTAATACAATCTTATACAAGTTATTATTTTTTAATTGTAAAGCTGTTTCTTCAAGGTTTTCATACTCCATTAGAAGTCGATCTACACAAACTAAAAATTCTTTTCCATTTTCAGTTAAAACAGTTCCTTGTCTAGAGCGATCAAATAATGTTATAGCATATCGTTTCTCTAATTTGTTTACGATATGAGTTATAGCCGGCTGTGTCATATGTAACTCCTTAGCTGCTAAACTAATGCTGTTCAAACGAGCCACGTATTTAAAAACTTTAAAATCAAAAACGTTCATTCTGTTCTCCTTATATAAAAGTTATTTATATCACCTATAAATAAGCTTCATTATATTTATCAATCCACTTCATATACACTAATTATACATCATCAATATTACGAAAAAATAAACATATAAACATTAGAGGAGTGTTGATTAAATGAGTACTTACGTTTTAGTACATGGAGCATGGCAAGGTGAATGGGCATGGGATTTAGTAAAACCTCAACTAGAGGCTTTCGGACATACAGTTATTACACTAGACTTACCTGGAAGTGGGAAAGATATGACTCCCTCTCAGAATGTAACGTTAGATTCCTATGTTGATGCAGTAACTGATGCTATACATCAACAAAATGAAAATGTTATTCTCGTTGGACATAGTATGGGCGGCATTGTTATTACACAAACAGCTGAATATATACCGAATAAAATCGATAAATTAGTTTATCTTTGCGCATTCTTACCACAAAACGGTGAAAGTCTTGGTAGTAAACTAGCCGGAGAGGCTGGCCCACAATTCTCTGTAAATGAGAATGACATGACTGCAGAACTTATACCTAATCTGATTGAACAAACATTTTTAAATGCTACAGAAGACGAAGCGATTAAAGAAGCTTCTTTCAAACAAATGCGTCCTCAACCGTTAGGACCATTCCAGCAAGAGCTAAAAATTTCTGAAGAAAGCTTCGGAATTATAGATCGCATTTATATTGAAACAACTCTAGATAGAGCGATTCCGATTGATTTTCAGCGCCGAATGAATACAGAAACTCCTTGCACAAAAATAATTACTTTGGAAGCTGATCATTCACCATTCTTTTCTAAAACAACAGAACTTGTGAATCACTTACATGAATTAAGCTAAATCTTATATCTACCTTGTAGACACCCGCTTACTTTAATACGGGTGTCTACTTTTTTACACTTCTTGACATAGTCAAATAAAAAAGTTAAAATAACTATAAATTAGTAAGTAACTAATTTAAATTAAAATTAGAGGTGAACAAAATGAATAACATTTTATTCCGTATTAACGAATTATCAAAAAAAGAAAGAACATCTGGATTAACTGTTGATGAAAAACAAGAACAACAAATGTTACGTCAAAACTACACAAAAACATTTCGTGGAAGTTTAGATTCCATTTTATTAAACACAAAAATTGTCGATTCAAATGGTTTTAATGTTACACCAGTTGCATTACAAGATGCTCAAATTCGTTTGAAATTAAGCAAATGAAATCAAAGCTAAATAAACAATTGTATATAACATAAAAGAGCTGGACTTTTCATAATGAAATTCCAGCTCTTTTTCTATTTAATATTGTTGTTTTTGCAATGTAACATACGAGCGATACATTGCAATTCTCCACGATACGATCATCGCAAAGGCAAGTAAGAAAAACATCCCACTTAATTGGGTTAAATCAATCGACTGACTTAAATATGATTTCAATGCTACCCGGACAGCTAATAAACCAACTAAAATAAATATGAACGCTTTTGACGGTTTCATATATATATGTTCGCCTCTTATTTCAAACTTAGTTGTTTTAATAAGAAATATAGAGAAAATAAGTCCTACGCTAATTGCTTCTACTATCTCTAATGATGTTAACCGAAACTCTGGTAAGAAGTACATCATTGCACCGGTACTCATAAAAATTGGCGGTAATATAATTTTCTTTTTCGTTATCGGTTTTTTCGCTGACTTAAAGCGAAGAAACATTACCCCAACGGCCATACAAACTGCTACGATACTTGATAAAAGTGCTAAACTCATACTCTCCACCCCTATCTATTTAAAAGACTTTTTGAGCAAAATCATAAACCAAACAAGCCCGACACTTATAATGACATGAGCTAATCCAGCCATATGGCTTAAACCGTTAAAGTCTGTTCCGTTTACTTGTAAAATACCTCTAAATACCATTGTAGCGATTGTAAAAATTAATCCTATGTTATACACAACAAACCATGCGCGAAAACTTTTTGTTTCACGGACATTAAATACTTTAAATAGAGCCAAAGCGACCAAAAAGAATACGAAGCCGAGCACTAATACGTGTGTATGCACTAATTGCAACATAGTGGATCCTTTAATTCCTTGCGCTTTCGTATACTCTCTAGCAAATACACCTGATAATAAACCAATAATTAAGTAAATGAATGCTGCATTATATAATTTCTTCATTATATTCCTCCTGCTGTAGAACGACAATTCATATTGTCATTTTCTTTATTCACTGCAATCATTTTACGCAAAGTTTATGAACGGAATATGAACAGAAGATTACATTGCAATTTTCATACATAAAAAAGCCCTTCCACAACTATGAGTTATGGAAGGGCTTTTCACCTTATTTTAAATCTTCAATTGAGAAGGCGCCAGGCAGTAACTGTTCCACAGTCACTTCTTTTTCATCGCCTTTTACATTCGTTAGTAAAACTGGCATTTTCGGATCACAAAATTCAGCAATCACTTGTCTACAAGCACCACATGGTGAAATAGGTCCGTCCGTTTCGCCTGTAATGACTAAGTAACTAAAGTCGCGCTCACCTTCTGATACTGCTTTAAATATTGCTGTTCTTTCTGCACAGTTACATAAACCGTAAGAAGCGTTTTCTATATTACAACCAGTATAGATTTTACCTTCTTTTGTAACTAGCGCTGCACCAACAGGAAATTTAGAATACGGAATATACGCTTTCGATAACATCTTATTTGCTTCTTCGATATATTTTTTCTTATCCATATTATTTCCTCCTCAAAGTAAATGTAATTATGATTAGTCAGTAATAACTGTATGAACTAATTTAGGAGCCACTGCTGTTTCAGCGATAGAAATGTTCTCATAGATTTTTGCTTTTACATCTTCTACATTTTCGCGATTTGCATAGATCGTTACGAACGGCTCGCCTTCTTTTACTGCATCGCCAACTTTTTTACGTAACATTAATCCTACCGCTAAATCGATTTCATCTTCTTTTGTCGCACGACCTGCACCTAATAACATAGCTGCGATACCGATTTCATCTGCAACAATGTTTGAAATCACACCTGAAGTTTTTGCAGGTACATCAATTACATACTTCGCTTGTGGCATTTTTTCTGGATTGTCTACAATCGAGCTGTCTCCGCCTTGGTTGCTTAAGAACTCTTTAAATTTCTCAGTTGCTTTTCCATTTTTCATCACTTCAATTAGCATTTCACGAGCTTCTTCCAATGTATTTGCTTTTTTCGCAAGTACAACCATTTGGCTACCTAATACAAGTACTAATTCTGTTAGATCTTCTGGACCTTCGCCTTTTAAAGTATCAATTGCTTCCTTCACTTCTAGAGCGTTACCAATCGCAAAACCAAGAGGTTGTGACATATCTGAAATTACTGCCATCGTTTGACGTCCAACATTATTTCCGATACGTACCATTGCATGAGCTAATTCTTTTGCATCTTCTTCGGTTTTCATAAATGCACCAGCACCTGTTTTTACATCAAGTACGATTGCATCAGCACCAGCTGCAATTTTTTTACTCATAATTGAACTTGCAATTAGAGGAATTGAATTTACTGTTCCTGTTACATCACGTAATGCATAAATCTTTTTATCAGCAGGTGTTAAGTTTCCTGTTTGTCCGATAACAGCCACTTTGTCACGGTTTACAATATCAATGAACTGTTCTTTCGTAATTTCAACGTGGAATCCTTCTACCGCTTCTAATTTATCAATTGTCCCGCCCGTATGTCCTAAACCACGACCAGACATTTTTGCTACTGGTACATCTAAAGCAGCGACTAATGGTCCTAATACTAATGTTGTTGTATCACCAACACCGCCAGTTGAATGCTTATCTACTTTAATGCCTTCAATTGCTGATAAGTCGATTGTTTCTCCAGACTCAACCATTGCCATCGTTAAATCTGCACGTTCACGATCCGTCATATCTTTAAAGAAAATTGCCATTGCAAGTGCACTCGCTTGATAGTCAGGAATACTTCCGTCTGTATAACCGTTAATAAAGAAATTAATTTCTTCAGTTGTTAATTCTTTTCCATCACGTTTTTTCGCAATAATATCTACCATTCTCATTACAATCACCATTCCTTTTTATATTATATGAATCTGTTAAAATAATAAGCCCACGATTGTTGCTGATAAGAAACTTACTAACGTTGCACCGAAAAGTAATTTCAAACCAAATCTTGCGACTACATTCCCTTGTTTTTCATTTAAGCTCTTAACTGCCCCTGCAATAATCCCAATTGAAGAGAAGTTTGCAAATGAAACTAAGAATACAGATATAATCGCTGTCGTTCTATCTGAGAAATTAAAGTTTCCTTTTGCTAAATCTGTCATCGCAACAAATTCATTTGATACTAATTTTGTTGCCATAATATTTCCGGCATTAACTGCTTCATGCCAAGGTACACCCATAATAAATGCAAATGGTGCAAATACATAGCCAAGAATTTCTTGGAATGAGATACCGATTACACCTTTAAATACTGCATTAATGAATGCGATAAGAGCAACGAAACCAATTAACATAGCTGCTACTGTAATCGCAACTTTAAATCCATCTATAATGTATTCCCCTAATACTTCAAAGAATGTCTTTTTCTCTTCTTCTTGTACTTCTAACATATCTTCTTCTTCAGTAACTTCATACGGGTTAATGATAGAAGCAATAATGAAGCCACCGAATAAGTTAAGCACTAAAGCGGTTACAACATATTGCGGTTTTAATAACACCATATATGATCCAACGATAGACATAGATACTGTAGACATTGCAGATGCACATAATGTATACATTCTTTTCTCTGGCAATAATCCTAGTTGTTTCTTAACTGAAATAAACACTTCAGATTGTCCTAAAATCGCAGAAGCTACCGCGTTATATGATTCGAGTTTCCCCATCCCATTTACTTTACTTAATACTAGACCGATAGATTTCACAATAATAGGTAATACTTTAATGTGTTGCAAAATACCTATTAAAGCTGATATAAATACGATTGGCATTAATACACTTAAAAAGAATGAAAACTCTTTTTGATTTACTAATCCACCAAATACGAAATTCACACCATCAGCGGCATATTTTAATAATTCTCCAAAACCATCTGCTATTCCGCTAATTAATATATTCCCTACGCTTGTATTTAATAATAAAAACCCCAAAATGAATTGTAATATAACCATCGTTATGATTGGGCGATATTTGACTTTCTTTCTATCATTACTAGCAAGCCAAGCGATACCTAAAATCAATACGAGGCCTAAAACACCGATTAAGTATTTCATAAGCCGTCTCCTCCCATTCGTATCCGCTTACATTCTTTTCAATTGTTAAAGCAATAGATACACTTTACTTTAAACGTGTATCTATTGCTTTTCACACTTTATTAATTAGTAATTATCTGTAGCACCTTTTGCATCATTTAATACGATTGCAACACTAGCACTTGCTCCAACGCGAGAAGCTCCAGCCTCTACCATTTTGTCTGCATCTTCACGTGTACGAACGCCGCCAGATGCTTTCACGCCAACGTTTGGTCCAACTGTTTTACGCATTAATGCGATATCTTCTGCAGTTGCTCCGCCAGTTGAGAATCCAGTTGAAGTTTTTACGAAATCAGCGCCAGCTTTTACTGATAATTCACAAGCACGAACTTTTTCTTCATCTGTTAGAAGGCAAGTTTCAATGATTACTTTTACAAGAGCTTTTCCTTTTGCTGCTTGTACTACTTCATAAATGTCTTTTTCAACGAACTCATTGTCGCCATCTTTTAAAGCACCTACGTTGATTACCATATCAACTTCAGTTGCACCTTTTACGATAGCATCTTTTGTTTCGAATGCTTTTGTTTCAGTAGTGCTTGCTCCTAATGGGAAACCGATTACAGTACAAACGTCTACATCATGTCCAGCTAATTCTTCAGCAGCTAGCTTTACCCATGTAGGATTAATACAAACTGAAGCAAATTTGTATTGCTTTGCCTCTTCGATTACTTTCATAACATCTTCTTTTGTAGAATTTGGTTTTAAAATTGTATGGTCAATTAACTTTGCAATGTTCATTATCTTCACTCCTCATATCTTTTAACAACTTCATTCTAACTCTTAGTTGAACAAATGTAAATACACTTTTGAACTTTTGTTCATTCTTTTTTAGAAGGGAATTTCTAGTAATACATTGAAAGTAGTATAAGCTTGTAAATAAAGGATGTGAACCACTTGTTTAAGTCAAAATTCTTTATATTCACATTGCTAGTATGCACCTCACTATCCATATTTATTTTTTATAAAAGGGATGTTATTTTCCAAGAAGGAAACCCAGTTCCATTTGCTTTAGCTATGTCTAAGATGGTTATTCAAGATAAAGAAATGGTGGAAGTAGAACCGATAGATAATCAATACCCCTACTTAGTAAAGCGCGGAAAAATGGAACCTTTTATCGATATGATGGAGCAAGATGGCTGGAGTTTTGTAGATAGAGATATTATGGCTAACTCACTAATTTTTGAAAAAGGAGATCAATCAAAGAGCGTTCCTTACAAATACTTTACAAGGTACTACACATTGATTTATTCATACTAAAAATAAAAGGCTTTCTCAAAATTAATATTTTGAGAAAGCCTTTTATTTCTAACCTTTTTGATAATGTAACAATTCTTTCGCTGTATGCTGATCTATAATTAGTACATTTGCATACCCGCCACGTAACGCACCGTCAATTGCTTTTATTTTTCTATTACCACCTGCAACTAAAATAGAACGTTTCTTTAATTTAAGTTCCTCTAACTCAATTCCAATTGTACGCTTATTAATTTCTTCGCTACTAATATTTCCGTCTCCATCAAAGAAACGTGAACAAATGTCACCGACAGCTTGTTCTTTCAAAATGTTCGTTTCATCCTTATCTAAATATCCTAATCGGAATAATAACGCTTCATCACGCACTGTTCCAACAGTGAAAATTGCAATATTTGCTTGTTTCCCCATTTCAATAATGTGATGAATATGTCTATCTTGCTCCACTAATTCTTTTGTCACCGCATTATCAAATATAACTGGAAGAGGTAGATTTCTTGGCGTCGTTTGAAAAGCATCTGCAAATAACGCGATCGTTTCATTCGCATATGTATTTACACTTGAGTGACTAATGCCACCTTTTAACTGGACAACCTCTACACCTTTCACATGTTGCGGTACGATTTTTCTAGCGATTTCATACATCGTCATTCCCCAGCTTACACCAACGATATCACCAGTTTTCACTGTCTTTTCCATATACTCAGCTGCATATTTACTAATATACTCCGTAATCGTTGCATATTCTGGTACTGGAGAAAATACGACATGCGCTTCTAACAGGTTATACTTTTCTTTAAGTAAATTCCCAACGTTATCTAAGTCAGCAAATGGATCAGCTATACTAATTTGAACAAATCCTTTTTCTTTCGCATACTTCAATAATCTAGAAATCGTCGGTCTTGAAATATTTAATTTATTAGCAATTTCTTGCTGACTATAATCTGATTGATAATATAATCTTGCAACTTCAACGCTTAATTGTTGTTTATCCTTATCCATAGTAACTCATTACATATCCTTTCCTGTATTTCCTTTTCGTTACAAGCATTATACAGCTTTATGCAAAAAAATTCGACTCCCTTATTTATCAACCTAAACTTCTACTCCACTTAGGATTTACAATGAAACTTTTATTTTTTAGCTTCATACACTCGATACAAATGATCTTGAATCAGATAAAGTGAAACTTTAATCAGTGGGGGTTTTGTTCATCCCCCACTGATTATTAGCCCTCACCAATCGGGCTTTTACGGGCAGTCCGACTCCCACCTAACTCCCTCGTATTCGCCGAATTTTGAGGTGGGAGTCTTACTGCCCGCAAATAGCGGGATAAATCGATTCATATTTAATTCATTCTTTTTGTTCTTTCTGTAGTAACAATAACAAACATTAAATATCGTTTATGGAACTTCCTTAACGTACGGTAAAGCCAAGTTTTTTAATATAGAAATTCCTTAGCGTGCGAAATTCACGTTTTGATGGCGAGACCCCATCGCCATCAAGCTAAAATTTTATAGTACCCCCAGAACGAAATTTTGTGCTACTTGTAACAAAAAAGCACATTTTTTCGTTTTGGGGAGCAACCAAATTCTTAACTTGATGGTGATGGGATATTTACTTTTCTAAGCTTGATAGCGATGGACGATATCCCTATTACGTAATGATTGTTAGACGTCCAATTTGATTACACTCTTCAGCGAACCAAAGATCGCCATCCGGACAAAACGTGATACCATGTGGCTCTGCATTATTTGTAGGTATCGTATATTCCGTAATAACTCCTTCAACTGTAATACGGCTGATTTTGTTACCTCCCCATTCTGTGAACCAAAGATCTCTGTTCTTCCCAGGTATTATGGCATGAGGACGAGTGTTCGGCGTCGGTATAACAAATTCTTTGATCTCACCTTCGAACGTAATTCTACCAATTTTATTGCCTATGATTTGCACAAACCATATTGCTCCATCTGGGCCGCTCGCAATTCCAACTGGCCCGGAGTTGGGTGTTGGGATTGGATATTCTTTGACCTCACCTTTAGTGGTTATTCTCCCAATCCTATTGTTCTGATTCTGTGTAAACCATAATGCACCGTCTGATCCCAGAGTAATAAAAGAGGGAAATGATTTGGAGTTAGACAATTCAAACTCGGTGATTTCCCCTGACTTTGTTATTCTTCCGATCCTACCATTATTCATTTCTGTAAACCATATTGCTCCATCTGGTCCTTCCGTTATGCCAAAAGGTGCGGCGTTCGTTGTAGGGAGTACATATTCTTCAAAAAGACCGTTCATCGACATTTTACCGATCTTGCTTGAGTTATATTCCGTAAACCATAAGTCACCGGTCTGGTCCGAGATAATTGACATAGCTCCTGCATTTGCTGTCGGAATGGGAAAAGAATTTATTTCACCAGTAGCATTTATTCTACCAATTCGATTCCCTTTCTGTTCCGTAAACCACAATGCTCCGTCTTTTCCTACGGTTATTCCATATGGTCCTGAATCTATTTCATTGACCACATATTCTTGTATCGTGATCCTCATATCATTTCCTCCCATTGAAAATTTTGAGTCTTGTTTTTCGGTATAATTTAGTTTAAAAAAGGACATTCCTGATATTACAGTGGATGCCCTTTTTGCTAAATTATAAGATATTTTGTTAGAATTCAAAGTCTAGAATCATTTTACTGGTTTGACCTGTAAACTTATAATTATAGGACCCTTTCAGGCTTTCTAATTCACCAGTAGCTTTGATGATTGTTGCAGGAGAATCTAGATTTCCTTTATCAAATATCCCTTGCTCTATAGCTATAAATGTCCCTCGTTTTCCCTTATAAATTCCTTCGAAATGTAAAAATCCAGAAATTTTAGCAGTAGCCAAGTGACCATCATCTATAGTTGATTCTAAATAATATAATAAATATTCAACAAAAGCTTTTCCTTTTAATTCACCGTCAATATCATATTCGACATGGGCAATATTAATAGGGAAATCTTTTCTAGTGTCATTGACTGGCTTTTCATCCCATTTACTTACTGTAAATGTTACTTCCATACGCGTAAACCTCCCTTCATCATTAGATGAGTAATCTACCTCCAGTATATCACCTAAAAAGTACCATCAATAATTATATCTCATAGGAGTGTTTCTAAAGTAACGGATGCTGCTGGTAAGACCCTGTTAAGAGCAAAAGACGACTTATTTTTTGTTCTTCTTATATGACATTGAAAGTAAATTTTTATTTAACAGTTTACTTTCATTTTTATTAAAAAAGAACACGTAGAAATTACTACATGTTCTTTATGAGACGGTTCATTTTTAAATATTACGTATCTTCTAGATTTTTCTTATTATATAGTTGTGTCCTTCTATTTCTTTTCCCTCATTTCAACAGCAAAGTTCATGATCTCTTCCTCTGTTAATTTTTCTTCAGTGGTTAAGATCGGACGGATTACTCTATACGTTTCTTAATTATTTCAATTGTACTAGAAATTGTGAATTAAAAAAGAGAGCCGTAGCCCTCACTTTCAATTAATAGCAATTAAGGATGCTTCGAGGGTATTTAATAGTCTACATTTTAAGGAATGTAGGCTAAGTAATATAAGTTAATCTGTTATTAATTTTGAATAAATACCTAGATCAATAAACTTTTCATTAGATTTTTCACACTTTCTCATTGTCCCTTCGAATGTAAAGTTTAACTTTTGTAAGACTTTTATTGAATTGATGTTTTCAGATTCAACTTTTGCTTCTATTCTATTGAATTCTAAAGTACTAAACGCATAATCCATTAAAGAGAGAATGGCTTCTGGCGCATACCCCTTACCCCAAAAAGCTTTACTAATATCGTAACCAATTTCTGCTTTGGCGTTTTTGAAATCAAATGAATTATAACCACAAGAACCGATAATTTCATTTGATTCTAATTCAATTATTGAATAACGAATAGCTCTGTTTTCCCGAGATAACTTATCAAGCATTTCAATCATATCTACCGCTTGGCTTTCATCAGTAAAACTATTGATATTCATAAATTTTGTAACTTCTGGATCCGCCCAAATTGTAAACATGCTAGCTGAGTCTGATACTTTCATTTTTCTTAAAACTAATCTTTCGGTTTGTAGTTCTGTAATCAATATTTTTACCTCCATTATGTTTTTATTTTGGGGTCAAGATATTGATATCTGCGCATAGTTCAGTCCCTTCGTGTTTCAAGATAATATTATTATAAAAGCTATAAAGGATGAACCAATAAATTTCAAAAATTTGGTTATGTTACAGTTTATGATAACTGCGTAATAAAGAAAAATGAAACAATTGTATTGTGATTTTTAAACATCTTTAATTTTATTCTTATTTACCGTTCGTTGAGAGCAATTATTTTTTAGTTGCTGTATTTCCCATTGCAATAGAAATTCTATTCCAACAGTTGATTTGATTAATTACCAGAACAAGGTCAACGTATTGTTTCTCGTCATAGTGTTCACGTACTCGCTTATATAGGTCTTCAGGAACTCTTTTAGTGGGAATTAGAGTAATATGCTCAGATAGTTCAAGAGCAACTTTCTCTTCAGGTGTATAAAAATCACATTCATTCCAAGCATTCAAGCAATAAATTCGTTGTTCGGTTTCACCTATCTTACGGGCATCTGATGTATGCATATCCATGCAGAAAGCACAACCGTTAATTTGAGAGACTCTAATCTTTATAAGTTCTCTAGTAATTCGATTAATTGTAGATTTCTTAGTGTACTTCTCCATATCCATCATAATTTTCATGCCATCAGGTGCAACATCATAGTAGGAAATTCTTTGACTCATAAGGCAAGACCTCCTTTGATTTTAAGATACTTATAATTATACCTTCATACGAACATTCGTGCTATTTTTTTGTTTGTAAAGCATTCGAAATCAAAGAGAATTTCAGTTATAGACAGTGTAATTAGTTGTTTCATGGTACGTAAATATCGCAAATGAGTAACCGTATTTTCCAAACAAATATTTTCACTTTTTAATTACTTTATTATTACCGTCAGAATAAATTGAATAACTCTATTAATTTTTAAATGATTTTATTATAAATGAAACAATTTTATTATCACCAAACAACTACATAATTTTGATCAAACTTTATTCGAAAGCTACAGTGTTTTTATCTTCCTATAGTTATTTATGGGGATTTTGTTAATTTTTTCGTTTTGGAGAACAACTAATTTCTTAGCTTGATAAGCATGTGACGAGACCCCCTGCCCGTCAAGCTAAAGTTTTAATGTACCCCCAAAATAAAAATTTTCTTTCACTACAGTTAATTACTTTGAGAAGTCAGCGGATTTTTTCATTTTAGGGGGATTTTGTTTTGTTAGCTTGATAGTGATGGGATACAGCCAACATTTTGGAAGTTTTATATGCTAAGCGAATTTTAACCTAAAAAAGTCGAATTCCTGTACGTTAAGTGAAGTGGCATTTCATTCACATAATCCCTATTATCTGAAGTTAATAAAGTCTGTTACACTCTCTTCTTTAAAAACGTTTCCATAATATCCTTCTTGAATCTTTTATAATCAAGCTGAAAAGCTACATTATGCGTTTTATAGCCTGGATTAGTAGCAAAACGAAAGTCTGCAATACTTTGACCAAATCCTTCTCCTTGATCAGGAATTACTTTAATGGGTACTCTTGAAAGGCCAACAGCCTCTTGATTCAGCAAATACCACACTGTTACAAAATCATGCATAGGGCTTCCACTTATACCAGGATTAGACTTAGAGTAGAATTTATAATAATAGTCTAACATAGGTTTGATGATGAGTCCTGCAAGATCCTGTGTATTCCGATGAAATGCATCGATTTGCTGGACCATTTCGGGTGTAACAATCGCATGTTGAGTCACATTTAAAGGAATAATTGTCAAGTTCTTTGCATGCTGCAGAATTAAGTTTGCTGCATAAGGGTCTGAGTAAAAGTTAGCTTCAGCCACAGCAGTTACGTTACCTGGATAGAAAAAAGCTCCCCCCATGCAAATACATTCTCTTACGTTTCGCATTGTTTCTAAATTCAACACAAAAGTCGTAGCTAGCGAAGAAAGTCTTCCTAAATTGATAATTGTAAGATCTTCTAAATTTGATTCTATAATTTGATAAATATCATTTAAAGGATAAACTGGATATGAAATTTCAGGGGGAATGATAGGTCCTAATCCGACTTTTCCATGTACCTCAGGGAAATACTGAATCAATATACCTGTCAACGGTACAGAAGCACCAAGGAATACGGGTATCTCTTCTCTTCCCGCAATGTACTTCAAATAGTTAATATTTCTTATTGCATTTTCTCTGGATACATTTCCATAATCGGCTACAATTCCTACAAGTTGAATGTCTTTACGAAAAAAAGTGTACAGTATAGCAAACGCATCATCAATCCCCAAATCTGTAAACAGGAGAACCTTTTTTTTCATATCTCTTCCTCCAAAATCTATAGAATCCTACTTTCACTAATGATGTAGTGATCAGACTAAGCTTGTATGTATATATTTTATGTATTCTTAAAGAGTGGATTCTATTCACTTGAAATAGCTTTGCTCATCTAAATTTGATATTATGTTCAAGCGTAAGTTTCTGTTCTTAAGTTCATAGGCATGGTGTGCTATCCCATGCCCATCAACTTAAGAATTTTTTAACACCCCAAAACGAAAAAACAAGTTAAATTCTCATAGATAACTATCTTATAATTAATTATATAATTTATTTTGCAATATGATAATATAAAGATATTACACTTAAAAGAGGGGATTCAAATTGGTTAAA
Organism: Bacillus sp. RC252; assembly: GCF_044909215.1. Classification (NCBI taxonomy): domain Bacteria; kingdom Bacillati; phylum Bacillota; class Bacilli; order Caryophanales; family Bacillaceae; genus Bacillus; species Bacillus sp. RC252. Next base: position 24,343 of record NZ_JBIYDV010000005.1, read on the forward strand.
AACTTACCTTTACTAATAGTTATTTTAATACTAGATGTAAGTTCTTCTACATTAAGTACGAACGGATACTTTTCTCCAGTTATAGAATGGTCTTTAATGATTATAAGTATTATTTTAAACATTACTGCAGTTATAGGCTTATCACTACACGTCTTTGTATATCAACCTATGAAAAGATTTGAAAAAATTAAAATGAAATCTTCAAATAAAATAATTATATTTGAGGTAACACCACCTCGCCATCGAGTGTTGATTTAGAAAAAAGTTTAATTATAAATATTTTATGATATTCAATAAATTTAACTTATAAAAATATTTTTATTCTTATTCAACTATCCTGCCCCGTTAGTTTAAGTACATTTCTTCACAATTTTTACAGTGATAGTAACATAAATACCCAACAAAAAATCATCTCACCTCTAGAAATCTATAATGGTAGTTTTAGAATAAGTGAATAAGAGAAATAACCACCATTGATTATTTCTCTTTTCATATACATATTTATTTTTGGAAAAATAACCTAACTCCAAATACTAATAATACTGTGCCAGTAATACCCTCTATTGTACGGTTCACTTTTTCTTTTCTTAAAAAAGTTCTTAATTGACGTATTAGTGAGATATAAAGTAAATACCATATTGCTGTCAAAGTCGTAAATGTGAGTCCTAACAAAAGAAATTGGAAGAGATGACTTTGATTGCTCACAATAAATTGGGGTAGAAAACTTAGGAAAAACACAGCAGTTTTTGGGTTTAAGATTGCCGTGGTAAATCCTTGTCTAAAACTTTTAATCGTTCCAATATCCTTAGAGTTCATTTCCACTGAACCTGACATATCTTCTTTTTTAGACAAGGCACTTTTAATTGACTTTACAGCTAAGTAAATTAAGTAAAAAGCCCCAGCATATTTTATAAATGTAAATAACATAGAGAATTTCATTAGGATGGCAGAAAGTCCTAGTGTAGCCATTATTGTATGAATCATCATTCCAGATACCGTTCCTAAGACGGTCTTTATCCCACCATTTTTACCATGCGAGATAGTGTTTTTTGTAACTAAGGCAAAACCGGGACCAGGCATTATTATGATTAGGATTGCTGTGAGGATAAATAACAAATAATTTTCCATGTTCTAGTATTTCCTTTCCAATTTTTAGTTTTGCCTATAGTATAGCTTTTTTACTTAAAATATTAAATATAAAAAGCGTGATCAGGAGTTTATCGAGGTTATTAGTATCAATTTGACCAAACATTATCCTAAAGTTACATTGATAAAACAAACGGCAAACTTATGGGTAAAATTACAAGCTCGGCTCTCACAAAAAACGGGATAAAAAAATAAACAGCGGAACTAGTCCACTGTTTATTTCGTCACACCCTCATGTAATTTTTCTGTATAATCTTTTACATCCTTCCAGCTATCTTTCGCTGTATTTAAATCTTCTTTTATAAAGGTAAATTCTTCAGGGCTGATTCCTTTTACGTTTTGTAGTAAATTATTATATTTCGCACCTACCGTATACCACTGATTTGATATGTTTTGCAGTGCTGTAATTGCTGCATCAATTGTTTCTGTCATATTAGTCGTTTTATTTTTCACATCTGTCAAAATTGCCACTTCTGCTTGTGCTCCTGAAATTCTATTCTTTAAACTGGCTATTTCTCGTTCTGCATTTGCAATATCTTTTTTTGCGATCGCAATCATCGGTCCGCCCGCAAGACATGTTATTAGTGCTACGCAAAGTACGCCACCAGCAATGACCATGTCGTTACTCTTTTTAATCGAATCGTTATATGTATTTATTTGTTGCTCTAGAGCTGGAATACCAGCATTCGTACTCGCCAAAATCGAGGTTAATTGATTCGTATCCTCTTTAAAACTATTTGTGTCTTTCGCCATTCTATCGCGAAAAGCTTTCAAATTCCCTAATAGTACATCTACCTCATTTTGATTCTTTAAAATATCCGCATACAACTTTTCTAAATCCGCTTTTAATTTACCGCTATCCTTTTGATCAATCGCTGCTAACATGTCATTATAATACGCTTGAAAAGTATTATTGTAATTAATAATATTTTGATCCGTTTTCATAATTTGAGGCTTCATATTATTTAACCAATACGCCGCATTAATTTTTGCATCTCTTTGATGCTGAATCATATTTCCTTTAAACTCACTATTAATTGAACTTATTTTACTCAAATCAGTCTCTTGCTGATTTTGAATTAATTTTGCATATGAATCCATTGCGAATATGCTCGATGTCGTTTGCGCCATTACATCTTGGAATCCTGCTGGACCGAGAGAATAATTTTTTGCATTTTCTTGTAATGTTTTTACGTTTTGTTCCGCTGCAAAAGGATGTAAAGGAAGTGCATTACTCGTTGCCACCCCAGCAATCATGATCGTTAAAAGACATTTTTTATAAAATCTTTTCTGCATACTTTTCACCCATTCTCTTTATAAGGATATAAAAAAGCTCCTGCTCACAACTGAACAGGAGCTTCAACTCATTCATCAATACTTAACGCTCTAACGATTCGTATTCGATTATGCTTTTTTCGTATCTACTACTTTAATATCTTCAGCATAGATTTTTTCTGCATAGTCTTTAATGTTCTTCCAGCTATCTTTCGCAATGTTTAAATCTTCTTTAATGAAAACAAGGTCATTTGGACTAATTGAATCTACATTTTGAAGTAAAGAATTGTATTTTGATCCCATTGTGTACCATTGATTTGAAATGTTTTGCAACGCTGTAATTGCTGTATCAATTGTGTTTGTTAAATATTCAGTTTGTGTTTTAATGTTCGTTAGTCCTGCCACTTCTAATTGCGCAGTTGTAACTTGTCCTGTTATCTTTTGAATTTCTGCCTGTGCATTATCAAGCTCTTTCTTCGCTAAGACGATTCCTGCAGTACCACCACCTACTGCTGCTGTTCCACCTGCAATTAATGCGATTCCTAGCGGAGTTCCTGCTCCCGTAGCAATTACAACCGCACCACCGATAATTGCAATTGGGCCTAAAGCTGTCGCAACAGATGAACCGATAATAATTGCATTATATTTACTAATTGCTTCATTATACGTTGTAATTTGATTTTGCAGAAGCGGAATTCCAGCATCTTGACTAGCCAAGATAGATGTAATTTGATTTGCATCTCCCTTGAAATTTTGAGTATCCGACGTCATTTTATTTCGGAATTTCTTTAAGTCTTCTACTAACTTATCTACTTGCGCTTTATTTTCAGTAATACTACTTGATAATCTAGTTAGACCTTTCGTAAGAGTTGCTTTATCCTTTGCATCAACCGCAGCAACTAAAGTATCATAATAGTTTTGGAATTTCGTATTGTAATTAATGATATTTTGATTTGTTGAAATAAGCTGTGGCTTCAATACATCTAGCCATTGTTGTGCATTCCCTCTAGCTGTATCTTGATGCTGAATCACTTTACCTTTTAAAGATGTATCAACTGACGTTACGTTCCCAAAGTTAACATTACCTTGTTTAATAATTGTTAAAGCGTACAGATCCATTACTAAAGCGTTAGAACCTGTTCTTTCCATCGCATCTTTAAGGCCTTCTGGTCCTAATGAATATTCGTCATAATCATTATATGCTTTTGCTACAGCATGAACTGGAGCTTGTTTCACTGTACTTTCAGCAGCATACGTATGGGCTGGCATAATATTCCCTGCTGCAAATACTGCCATAAGTGCTGATAGAGCCATTACTTTATATGGTTTTTTTGTCATTTTTCTTCTCTCCCTATATCGCTAATTATTTTTCTGTTTAATGTACTTCAACGTTTGTAACGTAATCTTCAAATTGATTTGTTTGCTTATTCATTTCATCACTTACTTTTTTAAGTTGATTGAAATGTTTTTGAAGTAAACTACTGTCTGTATACGTGCCTTCTTCAATATTTGCTTGAATTTGGATCATATTATTGTTTAAAACTTTCCAATCCGTTAATAACGTCTCTAAAGTTGCGATTTGGCGATCAATCAGTTCCGTAAAGCTACTTACTTGATCTTCAACGAATGTGATTTGAGTCGCCTCTGATTCAGTTTGTGATAACTTTTGAATAAGTGGTAGTAGCTCTTTTTGTTTTTGCTGAATACGAAGAGCTGCTTCCCTCGTTTGACTATCTGCTGCATTTACAATTTCATTACTTAACGTACCGATAGAAACAAAATCGATTGTTTTCGTTTGTGCAGTTTGATTTGTGATTGTAAATACTTGTTTACCGATATTAATAGAACCTTTAATAATTTCTTGTGGTCTATTCAAAATAGTAGTTAGTTCAGCTTGAATTTCCCCTTGAATTCTTTTTATGTCTTCTCTTAATTTCACAATATCTCCACTTGATCCTTGCAGTGTTTTTATTGCTTCATCAGCTTTAATTGATAAGTTATTACTATCTTTGTCTAATACCGTTTTAAATCGATTTAACTCTAATAAATCTTGCTCCATACTCTCTTGAATGCTTTGGACCTGCAATTGTAATTTTCCATATGCGTTTGTAAAATCTGCTTTTGCCTGTTCATCTTCATTTACTTTTCCTGCTAGTTCATAGAGCTTACTATAATAGCTATTAAATCTAGTGCTGTATCTCATCATCTCTTGATTTAAGTCGATTAGCTTCGGATTATATTCATCAATCCACTCTCGTACATTCGCCTTTGCAAATTTTTGATGATTCGTCAAACTACTCATCGCATTTACCTTAATGTCTGGCTGTTGCAAAATAACTAATCCGTATGCTTGGATAAGTGGTGACTGTGACCCTAACATTCTAATTGAATTTGATAATGTATTTGGAGCAATTACATTTTGCACGTTTAATACTTTCACCTTTGGTTGCCCCTCTTCAGCGTAAGCGCTTACAGGAATGAAGCAACTCGTAGATACTGCTGTAACCAATAACCCTGTAATTAAAGTTTTTTTCACTTTAACCCCTCCTATGTATTAGCAACTATTACTATCGCATTTTATTATTCTATTTTCTTGCACATTATTTGAGATGGTTAAAAATAGAGAACGTTCTCACCGTGAGTCATGTACGAAACACCTCTCTCAAACTTTATTTCTACAGTACTTACTTATTGTTATAAAACATTTCATAACTTTTCACATGTGCTTAGTATGAATAACATTGTATAAAATTTCTGTTTCATCGCAATTTCCATATTCACACAGTGAATATATTACATGAAAATATTATTCATTTTAAGATAAATAACGCACGTGAATATGAAATTAAGTTTTGTTTTTATTAAAGTTTTGTACTGTAAGGTCATTTAAACACAGCTATTCATCTATCGTAAAGAAGTATTTTAATTCCCTTTATTTTCAAGACCTCATGTCCTTATTCCAAAATAAAATCCACTTAACTTCCTCCATTAAAATATCCATATATCACAACAAAAAACACTGTTTACTCACAAGAGATTATATTATAGTAATATAACTTTAAGATCTATATGCAATTATGCATAGCATATACACAAAAAGGATAGCTTCACTTTCGTGAAGCTATCCTTAAAAATCTTATTACTTTTTCAAATGATATGGAACTGTCGTAATAACAACATTTCTTTTATAGAGTAAATACGCACGAATGAGTAAACTAGACTGATTATGAAGAATGTTATGCCAACCTTTTTTCGGAATAAACTGTGGTATAACGACCGTAACTCGGTAATTTGATTCACTCGCTTTATATTGCACTGTGTCAATAAATTTTGTAAGCGGCTGAATAATGCTTCTATAATGAGAATGTAATGTAACAAGCCTTACTTCAGGTTGCCACTTCTCCCATTTCTCTTCAAATTTCTTTTCCTCTTCTCTGTCAAAAGCAACATATACAGCGATAACTTGATCTGCAGAAAGAGCCTTAGCATAGTTCAATGAATTTTCTACTACATGAGTCATACCAGCTACAGGAACGACAATTACATTCCCTTCAATCGGAACAAGTGGTTCACAAGTTTTTAAACTTAATTGATCGCCCACTGCATCATAATGCTTCTTAATTCGATGGAACAAGAAGATAATGAAAGGTAAGAAAATAAGGATTGACCAAACTTGTGCGAACTTAGTTAAAAAGAACATGCTCATAACGATAAAACTAATGACTGCACCAATTAAATTAACCGTTAATCTTAAAGCCCATCCTTCAGGCTTTTCACGAAGCCATTTTAGTACCATTCCAGTTTGAGAAAGTGTAAACGGAATAAATACCCCTACTGCATATAGCGGAATCAAGTGTTCTGTTTTCCCCTGAAAAGCTACAATTAAAATAATCGAAGAAATCCCAAGTATAATAATACCGTTTGAATAACCTAGGCGGTCTCCTCTAATCGTAAACATTCTCGGTATGAACTTATCTTTTGCAAGATTAACCGCTAATAGTGGAAATGCAGAATAACCTGTGTTAGCCGCAAGAATTAATATTAAAGCTGTTGTACCTTGTATGAAATAGTACATGAAATTACGTCCAAAAGTTTGTTCAGCAATTTGTGAAACGACTGTTACTTCCTTACTTGGATTAATTCCGTAATAATAAGCTAAAAAGACAATTCCAGAAAATAAAACTGCAAGTAATGCACCCATTGCAAGCAATGTTTTCGCTGCATTGTTAGGTGCAGGATCTTTAAAGTTTGGAATTGCGTTAGATATCGCCTCAACACCCGTTAAAGCAGAGCTTCCTGAAGCAAATGCTCGTAACAGTAAGAACAAACTAATTCCCGCAACTGGTGTTCCAATTGGCGAATGCAGCGTGGGTGAAACGTGACCAGTCAAAATATTATATATTCCTACACCAATTAATATAAATAATGCTACAACGAATAAATAAACCGGATATGCTAAAACGGAAGCTGATTCCGTTACGCCTCTTAAATTTAAGATGGTAATCAATATGACAAATATAATCGCAATGATTACATTATGTGCATGTAAACTAGGAAAAGCTGATGTGAGCGCATCTGTACCTGCGGACACACTTACTGCAACAGTTAAAATGTAATCGACTAATAAAGATCCTCCAGCTATTAATCCCGGATTCATCCCTAAATTTTCTTTTGATACAACATATGCTCCGCCGCCATGAGGGTAAGCAAAAATAATTTGTCGATAAGATAAAATAAGAGCTGTCAATAATACTAATACCCCAACAGCTATCGGAATGGAATACCAATAAGCTATTGCTCCAAGACCTGCTAGTGCAATTAATATTTGCTCTGGTCCGTATGCGACCGATGACAATGCGTCAGAAGATAAAATGGCTAGCGCCTTCGTTTTATTAAGTTTTTGCTCTCCTAACTCAGTTGATTTTAACGGTCTTCCAATTAAAAATCTTTTAATAGATGAAACCAATGCTGTCCACTCTCCAATAATTTTGTACGAACGATTCTGCTAGTTACAGCGATAAACTATTTCTTCAGAAAACAAAAATGTCTACAAGCCATAACGAAATAGACTTGTAGACATTATTTTTTTTGTCGCACAAGCTCCACCTTCCTTCTCAATATAACGCTTACGAGGTTAGCTGTCGGATTCGGGCCTATGAGTAGCCCTACCTTTTTCAAGGATTCACCCCATTGGATTATGTACTAATTCATAAGAACGGGTCCCCCGCACCATGCGGCTTCAGCGATTTAGAAAATTGAAACTGTGGATTATAATACTCCTTTATTTTCAAAAAGTAAACAAAAATTTTTAAAAAGAAAAAAATTAAAACGATTGCGCATAATCCACCGAAAAATATACATAATGAATACTAAAAATCCACAAAGGAGACCCGTATGTCTAAAGAAAAGAAGCCACTTTTTTCCGATTCCTATTTAGATGCAGTAGCAAATGAAATTAATCAGCTATATGGTAAACGTGAAAGAGAACGAAATACGACAGATAAACCGAAAAGAAACGAATAAATTGTCAAAAAGAAACAAAAAAAGGATAGCAACATTTATATTTTGCTATCCTTTACTCTTTTTCATACCATTTCTTTAGTAAAAATCATTTTTTCATATACCTTTAAATTTTGATACACAACACTTAATAAAGGCACATCTATAGACATTTCCTCTGCTAATTTCAATAAGTATCCTTGTAAATGCTTCCCTTCAATGAGCGAACCTTTTTCCATATCCCGTTGCATCGATGACTTCATATCATACGAAATTTTATCAATCGTTTTCATATGTTCCTGGGCGATATTCTCCTTAACTGGAGCCCCCATAGATTTCATGATTTGCACTGATTCTTCAAATAAGTTCCTAATAAATTCTCGGCCTCCATCACTCTCACGAATCGGTCCTATCGGCGCACGCATTAATGTTGTCACACCTGACATTACGGTGATAAATAAATATTTATGCCACATATCTTGCACAATATTTTCACTTAAAACAAAACTAGCTTTTGTATCTGCAAATGTTTTAGAAATAAGCTTTATTCTCTCTGAATCTTGAGGCTTAATTTCCCCAAATACAAGTCTGTTGGCAGCACTCGTTTGTACAACTTCTCCCTGATCGTTTAATGTCGTCTCGATAAAGCATAGACCGCCAATTACTTTCTCTTCACCGAATTCCTTTTGTAATAGTGATAAATGAGCGATACCATTTAACACTGGGATTATTACAGTATTTTTATCTACAAACGGCTTTAAATCTATGGTCGCCTCGTGTAAATGATACGCTTTTGTTGAAAATAAAATCACATCAAATGGAGTCGTTCTATCTTCTTTCGTTACCAATTTCGGTTGAAATGAAAAATCTCCATTAACACTACGAATAACAAGGCCTTTTTCTTCTAATTGCTGTTTTCTTTTGCTGCGAACGAGAAATGTAACATCTTCTCCCTTTTCTACTAATCGGCCACCGAAAAATCCGCCAACGCCCCCAGCTCCTAATACTAAAATACGCATACAACATCCCCCTTTTTCTAACACAATTATACTAATTTTAGTATACATAACATTATACATGTCCTTTGTTAAATAAGCTGAATTTTCATTCTTAGTCTAATGAACAAGAGAGGTTATTTTCAAGAAAAATTGGGCATGTTGTTTCTATAGCTTATACGGAAAGGAAACAATGTAAATGGAGGCAATACAAACAATCGAGGAAAAAGATGTAACAACAGCTATATTTCAATTTATATTCCCGTTTTCGTTTAAAACTGGATATGAACAAAATATGTTCCCTTTCTTACAAAAAAATGATTTTCGACCTTTTCGACTCGATCATCTTGAAGATGAAAATACATATTACGGGAAATTTCAAGTTTCACATCAAAATATGGAAGCATACTATCTTTCCTTTACAAATAAAATTCTCTTTCCTCATTCAGAACATCAAAAAGGATTACAGCGCTATTCTAAAGACCTTAATTTAAATGGACATTTAACAACTAACCTTATTTCCGTTCCATTCAAGATACATTCTATTGATGTAACACTTTGTCCTTATGAGCTTGGGTTCTTAACAATTCGGACAGAAATAAAAACCGCTCCTAACATGACATTATCAGAAGCGATTGAATTCGCGGCTCGCTTCCGTGTACTTGAAACTAAAAGTGATACGACTGAGACTATTTGTATTGAATGTGATGGAAAAAAATATTCACAAGTAGAAAAACTTATATTCGGTGATTTATTTCATGGTTTAACAGACTTCTTTGAGAACAAGAGATTGCGGAGTTCTTACTTTCAAACTTTCCCTTTCTTTGAAGACCAGCGAATGTATGTACAAACTCTATTATCCATAAACAAAGAGTCAGACCTTCATATAATCGATGTATATCGAGCTTCCAGTCTTTCCGGATTATCAGATGATGGTAAGCCATATATTAGTGCAAATAATGTTCCTTATATTCACGATTATTTAACAAAACATTCTTATCAAAGATGGGCTCCTAACCGTTACTTTATTATGGAAGAACATATTTTCACATGTATTACAAATGAAGGTGAACAAGCAGTCACTAAACTTGCTAGTCAAATGTACGGGGAGTTTTATTACGCTTTATTATTAAATTTATTTCATAAAGTTGTTTTATTAAAGATGGCAAACGCTTATGCCGAGTTAAATATTGAACAAGATACAAATGAAATAGAGAAATTAATTTATTCAATAAATTCGTTTACAGCTAATTATTTTTCTTTAGAATTAGTATCCCAATCACAAAGTGAAGATATTTTCTTTCGTCTAAGAAAACTTTTTAACATTGAAGTACTGTACACGAACGCGAAACAAAATCTCGATAGTTTATTTAAATATCAAGAAAATGTTGCTTCAAAAAAAGATAGCCTCTTATTATTAATTTTAACGCTCTACTCTGTTGTAGGCCAAATGTTAGGGTTTACTATGATTGATCTTTTAAGAAACACCGATTCAAACAAAATATCATCGCCTTTTGAATTTTTTGCTCTATTAATAGCGATTAGTGGCATAGTCATTTCACTTATTTTAGGTATACAAAGTTTATACCAATGGAGTGTACAACATAAACGAAGAAAAGCATGGGTAAAACAAACTGTACTTTCTGCTGTGAAAGAGAAGGATAGTACAAAGTAACTAAAAAACAGATGGCAGCACGACGCTACCATCTGTTTTCTATTATGCTTACTTACCTGCTTCGATTTTTTCTAATGTAGCAGCTACTTGCTCTTCTGTTAATTCGTGTTGCACGATATAACGATTACGTGGGTGTACACGACATTCATGAGAACATGCACGTAAATGTTTTGCTTCACTTTCTTCAGAACATAAAATTTTCTTGTTACATTCAGGGTTTGCACAGTTTACATAGCGCTCACAAGGTTCACCTGTAAAGTGATCTTTACCAACGATAACATGTTCTTTTTGGTTTACTGGTACAGCGATACGCTCATCAAATACGTAACATTGACCATCCCAAAGTTCACCTTGTACTTCTGGATCTTTTCCGTACGTTACAATTCCGCCATGAAGCTGGCTTACATCTTCATAACCTTCACGAACTAACCAACCTGAGAATTTCTCACAACGAATTCCACCTGTACAGTACGTTAAAATCTTTTTACCCTCAAGTGTTTCTTTATTTTCTCTAATCCAATCTGGTAATTCACGGAATGATTCAATATCTGGTTTAATCGCACCTTTGAAGTGTCCTAAATCAAATTCATAATCATTTCGTGCATCAATGATAACTGTATCTTCTTGTTTCATTGCCTCATAAAAATCTTTTGGTTCTAAATACTTCCCAGTAATTTCTTTCGGGTTAATGTCGTCTTCTAGACGAAGTGTAACTAACTCTGAACGAGGACGTACGTGCATTTTCTTGAATGCATGTTCATCTGCCTCATCAATTTTAAATACGATTCCAGCAAAACGTGGATCATTATTCATCGCTTCCACGTATTTTTCTGTTTGCTCAACAGTTCCAGAACAAGTTCCGTTAATTCCTTCTGTCGCTACAAGAATTCTTCCTTTTAACTCAAGTGATTTACAAAATTCTAAATGCTGTTCAGCAAATTCTTCTGGATTTTCAATTGTTGTGTACATGTAATACAGTAATACTCTATATGGTTTTGTAGTTGCCAATGTATTTCTACCACCTATCTAAATTTTAAAATCATGTATAAGTTAACGTTCATATCAAAACATATATAATAAGAAAATACATACTAAATTGTACTTAGCCTATTTTCTTCTATTTACAATTTTTTCTATAAGTTAACAAAAATAAAAACAAGATTACAGAACAAAACACTACGGTTAGGTTGTAATCCCAATATATTATATATCATACAATTTCATTTCCATCAATTAATATGATGTAATATAGGCTGTATGTTCACATAAATTTCAAAAACAGCCCTATAATTTATTATCTTCTCCCTTATTCATCAACCATAAACTCCCAAAATATTTTTGCATCGTCACACCATTCATTGCACACAGTCATATAATTTGCATTAAGGAAACTTTTATGTTCAAATGAAATTGCCACATCATATATCTAAATGTATTGAAATAATGAGTAAGAATAAAGTGAAACTTTAATCAAGTTAAGATTTCAAAGGGGAATACTACTATGAATAAAGATATAACAAAAGATAAACAAGTCCCTTCTCAAAGTACAACAGTTCAATCAGCCCATTTAGCGTTAAGTGGACAAACAAAAGGCTTTAAAAGACTGTTACCATTCTTAGGACCTGCTTTTATCGCATCAGTTGCTTATATTGATCCTGGGAACTTCGCTACAAATATCGCAGCTGGATCACAATATGGGTATTTATTGCTTTGGGTAATACTCGCTTCTAATTTAATGGCTGTATTAATTCAAACTTTATCAGCTAAATTAGGAATCGCTACTGGGAGAAATCTTCCTGAAGTAGCTCGCGAAAACTTCCCCAAACCAGTTTCCATCGGTTTATGGATACAAGGGGAACTCGTTATTATGGCTACAGATTTAGCTGAATTTATCGGGGCAGCACTTGGCTTATACTTACTATTTGGAATTCCGATGTTACCAGCTGCTTTAATTACAGCAGTTGGATCATTTATTATTCTTGAATTTCAACGCAGAGGCTTTCGTCCATTAGAAGCTATCATAACAGGTATGATTTTTATCGTTGTTATCGCTTTTGGTATCCAAGTCTTTTATGCAAAACCGGAATTAAGTCCTCTACTCTCAGGACTTTTCACTCCAAAATTCCAAGGTGTAGATAGCATCCTTTTAGCAGCTGGAATTTTAGGTGCGACAGTAATGCCGCACGCGATATATTTACATTCGGCCTTAACGCAGCGCCGTGTAGTCGGAACAAATGATGAACAAAAGAAAAAGATTTTCCGCTTCGAATTCATCGATATTATTATTGCAATGGTTATCGCTGGAGCAATTAATGCAAGTATGTTAATTGTAGCAGCTGCACTATTCTTTAAAAACGGCTTGCACGTTGAAGACCTTGATGTTGCTTTTAACCAGTTCAGTAATTTAGTCGGTCCTGTATCGGCTGCATTATTTGGAATTGGACTTTTATCAGCAGGTTTATCTAGTTCTTCTGTTGGTACGATGTCTGGTGATATTATTATGCAAGGATTCATTCGAATGCATATTCCGTTATACTTACGCCGATTTATAACAATGATTCCGCCTCTCGTTATTATCGCTTTAGGTGTAAATCCAACTTACGCTCTCGTTATGAGTCAAGTTGTCTTATCGTTCGGTATTGCCTTTGCATTAGTACCACTTATTATGTTTACAAGTAATAAGAAGATTATGGGCGCACTCGTCAACCATCGCATTACAACATTTATCGCGTGGTTAATCGCTGCACTTATTATCGCTTTAAATATTTTCTTACTGTATCAAACATTTGTAGGTTAATAAAAAAGGGTATTCCAAATTAAATTTGGAATACCCTTTTTGGATGAAATGATTTCCTTCTACTTACCACTTATGTATGTCCCTCTTTCTGGCATTATCGCACCTTTTTCAGTTCGAAAATAAAGTGGTAATCCTTCCGAAAGAAATATGCTCACCTTAGATGGATCCTGCCTTTGATGATGAATATGTAAATGCGGCTCACTTGAACTTCCTGAGTTACCGACTTGGGCAAGAAATTCTCCTTCATTTACATGTTCGCCTTCCCTCACTTTAATTGATCCTTTCTTTAAATGGGCAAGAAACAAAAATGTACCTGTTTCATCCAGTCGTAAATAAATATGATTTCCCGCCATCGATTGAAAATCATCCGATCCCGGAACTAAATCTATTTCATCATTTTTAATTGATACAACTGTCCCAGAAGCTGGTGCCATTACTTTCGCTCCATATATTCCATAATCCTCTAACTTACTACTTTTCACTTCAGCAGGTGGAATGAGAATATCGTATGCCCATCGTTCATTTGGTTTTATAACGTGATAGTTCGTTTCTAATTTATCGCCGCCCCAACCTATCAATGCTCGTTCATTCAAAGGAAAACGAACGACTACTTTAGGACTCATAGACTGTACATCTACTGGGTATGCAATTCTCCCAATGTTAGCGAACCACCCCACGGGCCAAGCTCCAATGGTAGAAAACAGAACTATTAATAGTAGCGTTCCATCTATCCGCTTTCTAAAAATGCCTTTCCAAACAAACATTACTGCTGAGCCTATTAAGAGACAAACTGAAATTACACTAAAAGCCTGTATAATCCACCACACAAAGACTGATGTAACGCCATTACCTAAATAAACTAAACTCCAACTTATAATTAAAAAAGCAACTATAATCGCTAATAAAAATCTCTTCCACATGCTGTATCCCTACTCTCCTATCTTTGTTCCCCATGATACGAAGTAAAAATTACGACATATGAAAGAAATACTTACGACTTTCTTACATTTCTTTATACCGCGGTAAAACGATAGTGAAAACCGTTTCTTTATCGTTACTACGTACAGTGATATCTCCTTTATGAAGTTCCGCTATACTTCTCGCAATTGCAAGCCCCATTCCTTTTCCACCCGTATGAGAGCTACGTGATTTTTCACCACGATAAAACTTTTCAAAAACGTAAGGAAGGTTCTCATTCGGAATGCATTGTCCAAAATTTTTAATTTCTATTTCAACATTCATATCTCTTTTAGAAACTTGAATTAAAAGCTCCTTTCCGTCTTTCCCGTACATAATACTATTACTAATTACATTTTCGAATAGCCTCACCATAACCGCTACATCCATTTCCACATGTAACACCTTATCACCTTTAATACAAAAGCTCATATCGGCATCATCTAGTTGTGGTACAAAATCAATCATGATTTGTTCAATGAACGCTTTCATATTTACTACACTTTTATGTAATTCGATCTCTCTATAATTTATTTGACAATATTCTAATAAATCATCTACTTGATTTTTCAATTCATAACTTTTTCGCTTTAATATACTTACATACTGTTCACATTCTTCTCTATTTGAATGAAGCTGATTTCCTAACAGGTCCGCGTAACCGATTAGAGATGTTACAGGTGTTCGTAAGTCATGAGAAATATTACTAATCATTTCATTTTTCATTTCTTGCGATTTTTTTTCATTCTCTATAGACTCTTTTAAACTTTTGGCCATTCTATTAACATTCGCTGCTAATTCACCAATCTCGTCATTTTTTGAAATAGGTATATGTATTTCCAAATTACCATTACTTATTTCCTTCAGACTCTTGTTAATTTCAGATAATCTTTTCATCGTTGTTTTTGTCATGAATGCAAAGTATATTGTAGTAAAAATTAAAAAAACTATTAAATATAAAAATGAATATTTTTCCTCTAACGCAGTAACATGACTATATATATTTCCAATTGCAATTTGAAACGCTATTATACTTACAGTTGCTAACAAAATGCTACATATGAATGCGATAAAAAACTTAGCTCTCATGCCTTGTAATGATTTAATTTTCAATTTTATATCCGACTCCCCAAACATTTTGAATAAACTTCGGCTCTTTTGGATTCTCTTCAATTTTATTTCTTAATCTTGCAATATGAACCATTACTGTATTATTACTTTCATAGGCCCTTTCTTTCCAAACGCTTTCATATATTTCTTCAATAGTAAACACACGATTCATTGCAGCGGCCATTAAGTACAAAATATCATATTCAGTTTTCGTAAGATTGATTGTTTCTCCATATAACATTACTGTTCTCGACACTTCATCTATTTCTAAACCTCTAATGTTTATTTCCTTTTTTATTACTTGAACAGCATTTTGATTGAAATATGTATACCTTCTTAATTGAGCTTTCACTCTTGCTATAAATTCAATTGTACTGAACGGCTTCACAATATAATCATCTGCCCCAGTACTAAATCCAACGACTTTATCTATGTCCGATGATTTCGCGCTTAAAAACATAATTGGTAAACTATATTTCTCTCTTATCCTTCTACACAATTCAATCCCATCCATTTGAGGCATCATAACATCAAGGATAGCAAGTTGAACATCATTATTATTCAATACCTCTAACGCCTCTTCTCCGTTGTCAGCACTAAAGACAGTAAAACCTTCTTGTTTTAAATTTTCATTAACGAATCGAATAATATCTCGATCATCATCTACAATTAAAATTGAGTTTTTCTCCATATCTAAACCTCTTTTTGAAATATATTCCACAATTAATTTTAACATAAATCAAAATCATCATTACACCTTGAATAATCTTTATTTTCAGATTAGATTATATAATAACAACACATTCTAGTTTCAGAAGAAATGGAGTGAAAGCATGTTTCCTATATTAAAAACCAACCGACTCATTTTACGAGAACTTACCGACGAAGATGCACCGAGTATATTACAGTGCTTTTCTAATACCGATGTCCTGCGCCATTATGGCCAAAAACCATTGCAAAATTTGGATCAAGTAAAACAAATCCTTACTAATTTTAAATTGGGGTACAACGCAAGAAGCGGCATTAAATGGGGAATCGAATTAAAAGACAAGAAAGGGCTCATCGGAACAATTGGTTTTCATGATTGGTCTTCCGAACATAAACGAGCAAATATAAGTTATGCCTTTTTGCCTGAACACTGGGGAAATGGATATGCGACTGAAGCGGTTTCTGAAGTTATATCATACGGTTTCCACACACTTCATTTAAAACGTATCGGAGCAATTGTCTTTCTTGAAAATGAGGCTTCAAATAAAGTGCTATTAAAATTAGGGTTTGAAAAAGAAGGTGTTCTAAAAAACTATATGTATCAAGATGATATCCCCTATGATACGAATTTTTATTCTTTATTAAAATCGGTTTAATAGATATAATTCCAAAAAAAGAAACCTCACTTTTAAAAGTAAGGTTTCTTTTTTGATTAATAGTTTTACTTATTATCGATATAAGCATTCTTATAAGTATAAACGCCACCAAATTGATGCTTTTCAATTCCTTTTACATAATCCCTTTGTACATAAGCGGAACCAATATGATAAAGCGGTGCTACCGCAGCGTCCTCTAATATGACCTGCTCAGCTTCTCGCAACGCTTCCCATCTTTTCTTTTGATCTAGTATAAGATCATTTTTAGCTTTTTTTATTAGCTCATCGTAATGAGGATTAGAATAATTCATTTTATTATTTGGATTACTTGTCGTAAATAGCTCTAAATAACTAATTGGATCTTTATAATCTGGTCCCCAATTTACCATAGATATATCGTAATCACCTGTTTGTTCTAATTGTAACTTTTGCTTAAATGGCTGTTGTTTAATTTGTATCGTTAATCCATGCAAATTCTTCTCTAAGTCACCTTTTATATATTCCGCCATACGTTTTGCGTTATCTTGTTCAAATGTTAAAAACTCGAGTTTTATTTGCTCTACTCCCAGTTCTTTTTTCGCTTCTTCCCAAATCTTTTTCGCATTTTGCAAATCATATGGAGAAAGATCTCCGTTTTCTTTTCTAAAATCTTTACCAGTCTCCTCATTTATATGACCAACCGGTACAAGTCCGCTTGCAGACTTTGCCCCGTTATTAATAAAGTGAGAAACGAAATCTTCTTTATTTAAAGCGAATGAGATAGACTGACGCACTTTCTTATTTGCTAACGCATTATTTTTTTCATTAAAACGTAGCATAGCAATTCCTGGATCGCTCGACATATGTAATTCCTTACTTCCTTTATACTTGTCTACAAATTGAGAATTAATAGGCACTCGATCCAAATCACCAGCTTCGTATAAATTAACAACCGTCATTGTATCTTTTACAATTTGAAAGTTTATTTCGTCTAATTTCACTTTCTTTTGATCCCAATATGTAACATTCTTCTTTAATTGAAACTCTTGTTCATGCTTCCACTTCTCTAATACAAATGGGCCGTTATATATGAGATTACTAGGTTCCAATGCATAATTCTTTCCTTGTTCTTTCAAAAATGATTCATGCTGTGGTAAGTAAATAGGTAGTGCTAACAACTGTAAAAAATAAGGAATTGGCTGTTCTAATTCCACTTCTAACTTATAATCATTTATAACTTTAACCCCAAGTTCATCAAGAGGCATTGTTCCCTTATTTATCTCTTTCGCGTTTTTCACATGAAAGAGCATATACGCATATTGAGACGCTGTTTCAGGGCTAATTGCACGTTTCCACGCAAACATAAAATCATTTGCTGTTACACTGTCTCCATTTGACCATTTTGCATCTTTACGCAAATCAAATGTATATTTTTTACCATCTTCACTTCTTTTAAACGATTTTGCTACTGCTGGAATAGGCTGATCTTGATCATCTAATACATACAACCCTTCAAATATGTTTTGCATAACGTGCGCTGATGTACCATCCATCGTTTTCGCAGTATCAAGAGAAGGAATTTCTTCTGATACCGTTACATTTAATACTTGTTTTTTTGCCTCTGTGTCACTTTTATTCGCTTTATTATTACAAGCTGTTAATAATAAAGTTGTAACAAGTGCCATTACCATTAAATGGCTCTTTTTTCGCTTCATGAATTGTTCTCCTTAAGTATAAAATATTATAAAGCGTTATATATTATAGCAGAAATATGAACAGAAAGATGCGACATTCTTTTGAATGTTTATTCGTTCAAGAAAAAAGCTATCCTTTTAAAAAAGGATAGCTTTTCCTTAATAAAATCAAAATTTATTGTCGCCTCAATTGTATGAAGGAAATGTTCTTTCGGAACTAACTCTTCTACAGAAACAGATACACGTTCGCCACAATGATTTTTAAAGCACCATCCTAAGAAATCTCTCCTTATTCTCTTTTTATCAGTGTTGACACATAAAAAGAAGTTCAGATAGAAAGTTGTATTTTACAAATCTTATACACTTAAGGATTTTGTAAGGATCAAGTAAGAAAAACGAGAGCTTTGTTTCGTATAGTCAAAATATAAAGTGAAGGAAGAGAGATTACGATAAAACCAGAATGACTGATTTTAGATAAACCTATCAATGGTTTAGACGACTCTTCTTTTCCATACTAATCATCATGTCTTTTTTTAGAGTAATAATATCAGTAGGTCCAAGTTTGGGAGATTACTTGCAGATATTTTGAAGTTTTTGCACCAGAACTTTAATTACCATACCTGTTTTTTGCCATCACATATTGGAGGTTAAAACATGAATAAAAAAAAGAAAATACAAAAATCAGTACTTTCCTTTAGCCTACTCTTTTCTTTAGGCGTTTCATCTTTCCCGCTTACAACAGCTATTCACGCAGATACACGTGAGGAACAATCTGCAGAAAAGAAACTAGTCTCTTTAACGGAGCGTACATCATTATTTTTTGAATATCTCCAGCAAGGTAAGTATGCAGAGGCACTCCAGTTGACGTCTGCTGCTTTTCAATCCAAGTTTACAGCAAACACATTACAAAATTGGTGGACACAAAGTGGGATAAAAATCATGGGAACACCTGTAATAAAAGAACGAAACTTGGTCCATCAGACGGTGGAAATTCCAGGAGCTATTGAAGGAACTACCATACCGCTACTCATTAAATTCACACCTGGCGGGAAAGTAGATGAAGTTGGGGAAAGGCCGCCCCAGGAATCTTACATTCCGCATCCTAGCTATGACCAACCTGCTTCCTATCAAGAACGTGAAATCGTCATTGGAAATTCTACTTATCCGTTACCAGCCACATTAACAGTTCCGAAACATAAGCCTGGTGAAAAGGTACCCGTAGTTGTTCTTGTTCATGGTGCTGGCATCCATGATCGCGATGCTACCTATTTGGGAACAAAAATCTTACGAGACCTTGCGGTGGGCCTTTCATCCAACGGAATTGCAGTGTTGCGCTATGAAAAACGTACCTTAGAACATGCATTAAAGATGAGTGCAGAACCTGTTACGTTAGATCGTGATACTACAGATGATGCCATATATGCAGCAAAGTCAGCAGCGCAGCAGGAAGGCATTGATCCAAATAATATTTTCATTCTCGGACATAGCCAAGGAGCTGGCACAATGCCGCGTATACTGAGCAAAGCGCCTTCCTCACTTGTTCGAGGTAGTATCTTACTCGCACCACCTGCACGCCCTTTGACTGACACTGCCATTGATGTGAGTCAATACCTTGGGGCGCCAAAGGAAGTAATCGATGAACTAAAAAGACAGTTCGCTTTTATCCTGGATCCTACTTTCAATCCTGACCATCCACCAGCTGACTACAATTTTCCGTTTCCGTCTCCTCACTTTATGTATGATGTTACTAGGTGGCGTCCAGTTGAGGAGGCAAAATCACGAAAAGAGCCTTTACTGATTCTGCAAGGGGCACGCGATTATCAAGTAACAGTAAAAGATGAATATACAAAATGGCAGGAGGGACTTTCAAACCGCGGGAATGTTCAGTTCAAAGAATACCCGAAATTGAATCATTTCTTCACGGAGGGTGACGGGGAATTGAGTCTTCCAAGTGAGTACGAAATCCCTGCAAATGTTCCCGAGTACGTCATCCAGGACATTATTACATGGGTCAATGAGACAAAAAAATAAGAAAACATCGAAAGCCTTCATGCAATCATCATTGCGTGAAGGCTTTTTTGAAACTAGTGATTTTAACTAAATCATTCTCTTCTATTTTATTAATCAACACTAATAAGAAACCTCTCCTTTCCCTCTTTTTATCAGTGCTGGCACATAAAAGAAGGTTCAGGCACAAAAATGAGCTGTGGAGAAGACTTTCTCCACAGCCTGAAAATACCTATCTTTGTAAACCTCGTTTATAACGACTTGCTTCAAATATAATACGCTCTTCATCTAACGTTTTACATTCGCCATTCCAAACGACACGCTTTCCGTTAATAATTACATCGCTAATATCTTTTCCACTAGCAGCATATACAAGATGCGATAATACTTCGTCTGCTGGTTGTAAATGCGGCTTATTAGATGGGTCAATCGTAATAAAATCGGCACACTTTCCAACCTCAAGTGATCCTGTTTGTTTCATACCGATTACTTCAGCAGCTCCTTTAGTCGCAAGTGTAAGAGCTGTTTCAACTGGTAACGCTGTTGCATCTTGGTGAATACCTTTTTGCAGTAAAGTCGCTATACGCATTTCTTCAAACATATCTAAATTGTTATTAGATGCCACACTATCTGTTGCAATTCCTACTTTCATTCCTGCTTCTAGCATCGCTTTTACATTCGCTATACCAGATCCTAGTTTTAAATTACTATTCGGGTTATGTGCCACTCGAACATCATGTTCTGCTAAATATGCACGCTCATTTTCATTTAACACTACACCGTGCGCAATAACTGTTGGGCGTTTAAACAATCCGCAACTTGCTGCATATTCTACTGGACGTTTTCCGTACTGTGCTTCAATATCACGTACTTCACGCTCTGTTTCCGAAAGGTGAATATGAACCATCGTTTGATTTTCTACTGCAATACGTGCGCATTCTTCTAACAGTTCTGTGGAACATGTATATGGACTATGCGGTGCAACCATCGTAGTTAACATACCACTTTCGTTATAGTAACGCTTCACATATTTCTCAGCTTCTTCAATTGCTTTCTTTTCATCATCTTTCGTTCCGAAGCTAAATAAAGTTCTTGAAACAGCAGCTCGCATCCCACTCCTTGATACCGTTTCCATAATTGCATCTTGATCTACTCCAATTGGATTAAACATGTCAGAAAATGATGTTGTACCACTTTTCACCATTTCAAGTAATCCTAATTCCGTACTAGCGACCGCAAGCTCTGGAGTGAACTGGCTTTCAAGTGGCCAAATTCTCGTCTCAAGCCATGGTTGTAATAACATATCGTCTCCAATCCCTCTTAAGAGACTCATTACAACGTGTGTATGTGTATTTACAAGCCCTGGTAAAACCCACTTTCCTTTCATGTCAATTACTTCATCTACTTCAAAATTATTAGCAAATTCTCCGCTATTTACATCTATAATTTGATCATTTTCTACAATGATATATCCATTTTCTATCACTTCGTTTTGTTCATTCATCGTTACGATTGTAGCGTTTACATAAGTTGTTTTCAAAAGTATTTCCCCTTTCAACTCTATGAAGTTCCCTTTAATAAGTTACCACCATTATAGTAACTTATTAAAGATTAAGAGTCAAAAGATAATTTTAATTCTTTCATTATCTTTTCCTTCAAAATGCTATATTGTTTTTCATTTGTATCTGCAAACGCTTCTTCCCGATTTGATTCCATATCCAAATAATTCAGGTTTTCATTGAATTGAGCCTCTGTAAAATCAAACCTATGTCCATCTATACAGTTATAAAAGTGCCACACCTCTCCTATTTTTGTCTTCTTGATTTGCCCTCCGCATATATCTTGAATGGCTAAAGCCGTTACACCACACTGTCCCTTTGCTGGATTTTCACTTGTCCACTTAGAGCTCGTTTCTATTGACCAAGATCTTATCAAAGCTTCATATATTTGTTTTTTCTTTACATTATCCATTTTCATCTTCCCCTACTATCAATCGTTTTACACTTCATATTGCAAAAGTGGTAAAAGACGATTTTTAAATACTGTTGATGACGTCTCTCCGATTAACTTTGCTCCCATCTTTAAATAATATCCTTTTGCATTCGGATCACTATCAATCGTAAAACTTTTTAATCCTAGTTCCTTCGCTTTTTCTATTACATTCTCCCAAAGTATTTTCCCGTAGCCTTTCCCTTTAAAACGAGGATGAATGTATAGGAAATCGAGAGCATTATCGTCACGTAAAAATGAGAAAAAACCAATCTTCGTATTATCATTTTCTAAAACATATACAAAATTATTTTTTATGTACTCTTCTGTAACTGTTAAATCTCCCTTACAAGCAAGAATAAATTCTTCGCTATAATTCCACGTTGCTTTTGAATGTAGCGCGAGTTCACTTAATTCATTTGCTTCACTTAATAACGCTTTTCTTATCTTCATGATTCTTTCTCCTTACCTTCGATATATAAACTCTTAAAGTGATTCGAAAAGTAATTTAAAAAACCTCTTATTTACGTAAATAAGAGATTACTTTTATAAATCTTTATTATAGGTAACAATTTTTTAAAAGAAAAAGAACGCCATTCCTGAAAATTGGCGTTCTTTTTCTTTTAACCTTTATGGCATATTATATTGAAAATCATTTGTTTTACTATTTTTATACTACATAACTATATAGTTTCTACTACCGCTTCAAGCATTGTTCCATTTTTAGCATAATTCGTATGCCAAGAAAAAGCTTTTTCTAAAACATGAGGCGTTTGTCCACCTCTTGTTTGTGCTTCTTCGAAATAAGCTCTTAGCTGGTCACGATACATTGGATGTGCGCAATTCTCAATAATTAGTTTCACTCTTTCTCTTGGCGCTAGTCCTCTTAGGTCAGCAAAGCCCTGTTCAGTGACGATAACATCTACATCGTGTTCAGTATGGTCTACATGAGAAACGAAAGGAACGATACTTGAAATGTTACCATCTTTTGCAATCGATTTCGTAACAAAAATCGCTAGACGTGCATTTCTTGCAAAATCACCAGAACCACCAATACCGTTCATCATTTTTGTACCTAAAACGTGAGTGGAGTTAACATTTCCGTATATATCTAATTCTAAAGCAGTATTAATCGAGATTAATCCGAGGCGGCGAATGATTTCAGGGTGATTAGAAATCTCTTGCGGGCGCATCATTAATTTGTCACGATATTTTTCAAAGTCGGAAAATACTTGTTGCATTTTCTCTTCAGAAAGCGTGATGGAGCAGCAGGAAGCAAAATTGACTTTCCCAGCATCCATTAGATCAAAGACCGCATCCTGTAAAACTTCAGAATACACTTCTAAATCTTCAAACTCCGAATCTAGCATGCCGTGCAATACTGCATTAGCAACTGAACCAATTCCCGATTGTAACGGTGCTAAACTCTTTGTTAATCGGCCTACTTTAACTTCTTCTCGAAGGAACTCTATTAAATGTTGTGCCATAATGACAGTTTCTTCATCTGGAGGAACAATTGTCGATGGTGAATCCAGTTGATTCGTAAACACAATCCCCTTCACTTTTTCTGCATCAATCGGGATACCGATCGTTCCAATTCGATCATCCGTTTTTGCAAGCGGAATCGGAAGTCTTTCCCCTTGTTTACCTGGTTCATATAAATCATGCAGCCCCTCTAGTTGCGTAGATTGAGCCATATTCATTTCAATAATAATGGACTTAGCATTTAAGGAAAATGCTAAGGAATTTCCAATTGAAGTGGTTGGAATAATCATGCCGTCTTCAGTAATCGCAACCGCTTCCAAAATAGCGACATCTATATCCATAACGTCAGCACGGAGTAGCTCTGCTGTATGAGATAAGTGCTGATCCACAAATAAAAAGTCTCCGTTATTAATTCCTTTTCGCATAGTCGCATCGGCTTGGAAAGGCAATCTTTTCCCTAAAATTCCTGCCTCAGCAAATAATTTATCTACATCCGAACCTAAGGAAGCCCCTGTATAAACATTTACTTTAAAAGATTTATCATTCTTCACTCGGTTCACCAGCGCAAACGGGACTGCTTTTACATCCCCAGCACGTGTAAATCCACTTAATCCTAAAGTCATTCCACTTTCAATCCATGAAGCTGCTTCTTCAGGTGTAACTACCCGATCTTTTAAACGTTGATCCCTGATTCTATCCAAATTATTCTCCATATGTAATCCCTCTCTTAATGAATATTCATAATTATTTTACACATTAACACTATGAAAATAGGGATTTTAGTATACAATGCCGAAAATTCAGATAAAACAGCAAATCTAGGTTCTAAAGCAGAATAATTTAGAATCCTAGAAGCTTACGAAAATAACTGGCGTATGATTGACTAACTGGTACTCTCTCTCCGTTATCCATAGAAAGTAAAAAAGTAGAATGGGTATCAGGATAAATCGCTTTAATATGATTAACATTTACAATAAATGAACGGTGACACCTAATAAATGAATCTTTCGGAAGCAAATATTCGAATTCTTGTAGAGAGTACTTATGTGTTCCTGTTAACTCTTCTGAATTCACATACGTCTTTTTATCTTTAGCCTCTAAATACATCACCTTTGAAAAAGGAACCGGAACCCATCCGTCTGTTGTTTTTAAAGTAACGACTGACTTACCATCCGTTAAAGCTGGATAAATTGCCGTCACGCAACCTTCAATCTTTCCATTATTTGAAAATGGTACGGCCATTCCATGATAAGGAATACCGAAAACATCCCGGTTAATAAATTCAGAGGCTTTTTGCTTCGTTACCATTGCTTTATGAGCAATTGTCCCTTCCTTAATAGGATCACCGGTGCTAATCTTTAAATCAATTCGTTTACTTGGCCGATAGTAAATATATTCTTTCGTATTCGAAACGGCGATTGATATTTCATCTGAAAATAATTCCCCAACAACATCTAGTAGTATACCTAATGTTTTATCTTCCATACTATAAACACCTCATTCACTATTATACTACTATTATGATTTAAAAAACCGTTCAGCATTTTGAACGGTTTTACAAACAATTTAGTTCACCTTAGCCCCATAACATCTTGCTACTGCAACTGCCTGCGCTATATCTAATTTTACATTTTTTAAATCGAAACTTTTAAAATCAACTCTATCAACTACAGCTCCTCTTAAATCTGCGCCGCTAAGTTTTACCTTGCCTAATTGTGCACCCGTTAAATCCGCTTCACGTAAATCTGCTTTTTCTAAATTACATTCATATAGGTCAGCTTCAATTAAACGTATACCCTTTAGCATTTGTTTACTTAAATTCGCAAACCTTAAATTCGTATAGGACCAATCACCCGATATTATAGTTATTCCGTCTAAATTCGCTTCTTCAAAATCAGAGCCGGTCATTTTACATTCTTCAAACTTCGATACGAATAAATTCGCACCAACAAACTTACAATTCGCAAATGTCGTTCTTTGATGGATAGAAGCGTTAAAAAGAGCACCGGTAAAATCACATTCTATGAAATTACAATTTTCAGTAGAAACTTCCGATGCATCTATCCCTCTAAAACGGCATTTTATGAAAGTACAATTCTTCAATTCCTCTTCTTTAATCAAAACATCTTGAAAATCTATTTCTACATATTCTTTATTAACAAATTCACTCATAACTATTCCTCCATCTCCTTAAAGAAACCTCACTTCAAAAAAGTGAGGTTTCTTCTCATACAATATGCTTATCTAGCCAAGAAATCAAATCTTGAAATACTTCATCTCGATTTACTTCATGGAACATTTCATGTCTTCCATTTTCATATAAACGAAGTGTTACATCTTTCACATCACATTTTTTATAATTTTCATATACTTCTTTTACACCTTTCCCCATATCCCCAACAGGATCACGATCACCTGAAAAAATATGTATCGGAAGGTTTTTCGGTGTTTTCTTGAACTCTTCTAGTTTATTTACTTCTAATACACCAGAAAATAATTCTCGATAAAAACTAGTCGTACAAATGAATCCACATAACGGATCCGCAATATATTTATCAACTTGATTATTATCTGAAGATAACCAATCAAATTTTGTACGATTTGGTTTAAAGTGTGAATTAAAGTTTCCGAAAGATAAAAAGTTTAGCATCGGACTTTTCGTTTTTGCCCCGCGTAATTTCATCTCAATTGTCGCCACTTTATGACCGATACTTCCTAAAAGCCCTGGATTTCCACCAGTTCCTGAAATAAGGAATCCATCATATAATTCCCCTTTCAGTTGTACAGCACGTCTTGATAAAAAAGAACCCATACTATGTCCAAGTAAAAATAACGGGCATGTCTGCTCTTCTTTTATCATTTCCGAAACAAAGATAACATCAGACACAGCCTGATTCCAACCTACATTTGGTTCAAAATGACCATAGTCTTCTTCTCTTTTTACTGTTTTTCCATGCCCTTTATGATCATGAGCATAAACACCATATCCTGCTTCTAATAAGGCATCAATAAATTCTGTATAAACACCTGCATGTTCTGTCATACCATGTGCAATTTGAACAATTCCCCGCGGATTTCCTTCTGGTAACCATTTACGCAAGTAAATTTCCGATTTATCCAATGCCGTAACGAAATTTTCCTGTATGCTCATTCCGACAGCCTCCAAATCTATTATGTATATCTTTTTTTATAATGAATAAACATTCATTATTCTTATTATGTATTATATGCAATTGCTTTCATTATGACAAATGATCTATTTTTCCGATTACATATTAAACTATTATCTTGACGAATTTAAAATAAAATTATATAGTTACTTACATAAAGTAATTAATATATTTTTAGGAGGTTTTAATCATGATGCCCTCACTATTTTTAGCACATGGATCACCTATGCTTGCTATTCAAGATACAGACTATACACGCTTTTTAAAGACACTTGGAGAAACATATAAACCGAAAGCTATTGTTATTTTTACCGCTCACTGGGAAAGTGAAGTATTAACGATCTCCTCTTCAGATGAAGTATATGAAACAATTTATGACTTTGGAGGTTTTCCTCCTGAGTTATACGAAATCAAATATCATGCGAAAGGCTCTTCTAGCATTGCGTCTATGCTAGAAACAAAATTTAAAAACAAAGGCATTCCAGTCCATCATAATATGACGAGAGGTTTAGATCATGGCTCATGGACACTCCTGCATCGTATGTACCCAGAAGCCAATATTCCTGTCGTACAAATATCAGTAAATCCATTCCTTCCTGCAAAAGAACAATTTGAAATTGGAGAAGCACTAAAAGGACTTGGACAAGAAGATATTTTAGTAATCGGCAGCGGAGTTACTGTTCATAATTTACGAGCATTAAAATGGAATGAAACAACTCCGGAACAATGGGCGATTGAATTTGATGATTGGATTATAAATCATATGCATACTGGCGATAAAGATGCATTGTTTAACTGGGAAAGAAATGCTCCTCATGCACAATTAGCTGTACCAAGAGCGGAACATTTTGTTCCTCTATTTATCGCGATGGGTAGTGGTGAGAACGACGGTACGGTCATTCACCGTAGCTACGAGCTTGGTACATTAAGTTATCTTTGCCTTCAATTTTAATGAAAAAGGATGAAGCAATATTGCTTCATCCTTTTTCTGTTTTTCATTCACATAGTTAACTAACTTCCAAATGTCGTTTCTCTGATACCTCTTCGTTCTTACTATGAAAATAAACCCAAATGCACGCAATAAATAATAGTGATGATGTAGAGAAGAAAACATATTGGAAGCCTGCATGAGCTGCAATTTGTCCACCAAGTACTGGCCCAATCATATTTCCTAAAAACTGAAACGATTGATTATATCCAAATATTCGTCCCGTTACATGGGTTGGTGTATGTTGTTTTAGTAGAGTTTGTACGGAAGGTAATAGTCCTGCTTGTGCAATACCTAATAAAAAGCGAAGAATTAATAGTTGCCAAGCTGAGGTTACAAATGCTTGCGGAATAAAAATAATTCCTGCCGCAAACAACGCCACAACTAACGTTTTTTGAGGTCCAATACGATCTGATAATCTACCTAACTTAGGAGCTGCCATAATAATAGCTAAACCTGTCGCAGACATGACTGCGCCTGCAATCATTTCAATATGAGCTGTTCCTGGGCCTTCTAAATTCTTTACATACAATGTAATAATAGGTTGAATTGACATGTTCGCAAGTTGAATAATAAATGTTGTTACAAATAAACTAATAATTAAATGCTTTGCTGGAACCATCGTCCATACTTTTTTCGGTTGTACTTTTTTTGCTTGAGCGGAGTGATTCTCTTCATGTAGAAAGAAAAAAACGATGAGAAAAGAAAGGAATAAAAAAGCTCCTGTAACAAGAAAAACATGGCGCATTCCAATTAACTCAGACAAATATCCTCCAAGTAACGGGCCAAGTAAAGAACCGCTCACGCCCCCAGTTGAAATTGTGGAAATTGCCCAACCTGAATGCTCTTTCGGAGTTTCTGCTGCAATAAATGTCATCGCTGTAGAAAGGAAACCTGATACCGATCCCATTAAAAACCGAAGTGCGACTAATTGATACACATCTGTCACAAACCCCATAAGCGTCATAATTATCGCCATACCAAGGCTAGCACGTATAAGCATCAATTTCCGTCCATGTATATCACCAAGCTTGCCCCATATTGGTGATACGATCGCACCCATTAAAAATGTCACACCAAATGCAAGTCCCGACCACTGTGCAATACTAGCAGTGCCGGTCACCCCTAATTCCTCAATATAAAAAGATAAAAAAGGAATTACTAAACTCATACCGGCTGCAGTGGTAAAACAACCCAGCCAACAAATCATTAAATTTCGTTTCCAGTTGGCCATTTTCACACCTTCTTTCATTAGATACCCATTCTACACCCTTTCTTGTAAAAAGTTTAGTAATTTGCTTTATACATAATAAAACTCTATCCCTTTGCATTCTTTGCAAAGGGATAGAGTTAATTATCTCCTATTGGTATTAAACGTGCATTACAGCATCGCTCGTAAAACTCAATCGGACCTGCTTGTCCTATAATTGCATACTCATATCCGATTTTCTTCATGTTATATAAACAATGATTCAATAACGTCTTCCCAACACCGTTCACACGATTATGTTTCGCTGTACCCATCGGGCCAAACAGCCCTTTCTTTCCTCTCACAACATCATAACAAGCGAAACCAATGATTTCTCCTCCTTGTTCAGCAATAAAAATAGGTAACTCTTCTTTATATGTCCGAAATCCATAATCTAAAGATTTTAACCAACGCTCCCCAAATTCATCCTTAACAAAACGTGCCAACTTTTCAAAATCAGAAGAAATCGCTTTTCTAATATTACAGCTTAAACTATTACAAATAGGATCAGATCTTGTTAATGCAACCGTCAAGTCTCTTGGTTCAGATGTAATTTGCAATACATCTTTTTTCGTCTTTTCACTTATAACCTTATTAATAACTTCATCCCCTTGAAAAATTGCATATAAAACATGCCCTTCATTTATTACTATTTGCTGAAAACGTTCCATCCGTTTCTTCGCTACTTTTAAAACTTCTATCGTCTTATTTGAAACTTTAAACTCCCCAACATTTATGTATTCTATATCATTTTCATAATATTGTTGGAGTAACGATATCTTTGCTAAAAAATCCATACCCACCGTATGAAATAAATACATATGTAACTCCGCGCAAACTCCAGTACCTTCCTTACAAGCTCCTATAAATAGATGAACTGGATGGATAATACCTTTACTACACTCAGCCTCTTCTGCTGCGATCTCCAATATTTTATATGCACGTTTTGTAAATTGGAATTCCACCATCTATATCCCTTCCCCTAATGACTTATTATCAAACCATAACCATATATAATAGAAACAATTACTCCAACCATTAATATGCCTGGAAGTAAATTTGCCACCTTAATTTTAATAACACCAAGTAAGTTCAAGCCAATAGCGGCTATCATAATACCACCTGTAGCTGTCATTTCCACTATAAATTGATTCATTAATGCTTTCGGGACCAAACTATTAATTTGTGTTGCAAAAACCGCAATACCTCCTTCGTATAAAATAACTGGAATCGCCGAAAATACTACGCCAATTCCTAAAGTTGTCGTTAATATAATAGAAATAAATCCATCAATAATCGCCTTTGTAAATAAAATATCATGATTTCCGCGAATCCCGCTGTCGAGTGCACCAAGTATCCCCATCGCACCAATTGCAAAAATTAAAGTAGCTGTTACAAACCCTTCTGATATGCTCCCTTTCCCTTTCGATCCAACTTTATTTTCTAGCCAATCTCCTAACAGCTTTAACTTTTCCTCTAGTTGTAGCCATTCCCCGATGACGGTACCAATAACTAAACTTAAAATGACAACAAGAAAACTTTCACTTTTCAATGCCATTTGAAGTCCAAGCACAGTAACCGCTAAACCGATTGCATGCATAATTGTTCCCTTCATACTTTCTGGAATCCTACTAAATAATTTTCCTAGTAAAGTACCAAATATAATACAAATCCCATTTACAACCGCTCCTAATATAACCATCTCTCGTTCTTCACCCTTCGAATTCTTTATTTCTATATTTTGGTTTATACATTGATTTACAGGTTATCTATATGTTAACTTAATATTGAGAATATTAACAAATGTTTTCACTACATAAACCGCAATTTTTTGTAGTTATACATAAAGTGAAACTTTAACTAGCGCGAGTTTTACTGCCCACAAATTGCGGTATAAACTCAAAAGGGAAGGTATTTATGAAAACTTTACTAAAACGATTTCTGTTAATAGCCTTTTGCATTACACCAATTGTTTTATTAGTTAACTACTCTTTTATTTCAAAAGCGAAAGACAAACCCGATTTGCAAAACAAATCTAGTAAAACAGCTTCAACAAGTGAAAAGAAAATAGAAGACCCGGAAATCACACTCACCTTCTCTGGTGATACAATGTTCGATTGGCAATTACGTCCCGTAATCGAAAAAAATGGGGCTGATTATCCATTCCAACACGTAAAAGAAGAAATAACGAAAGCTGATATTTCTTTTGTTAATTTAGAGTCAGCATTTACAACGAGAGAACAAAAAGTAACTGGGCAACAATTTTGGATTAAAAGTGATCCATCCACACTACAAGCCATTAAAAACACCGGATATGACATCGTGAACATTGGCAATAACCATACGCTTGATTATGGGCAAGATGGACTACTAGACACCATTTCTCACGTCGAAAAATTAAAACTACCTTACACTGGAGCCGGAAAAAATGCTGAAGATGCTTATACTGCTCGTGAACTAACTGTAAAAGGAAAAAAGTTTAAATTTCTTTCCTTTGTACGCTTTATGCCCAACTTTAATTGGGTAGCTGGTGACAATAAACCCGGCGTTGCAAACGGATATGACCTAGATCTTGTAACAAAAACGATTCAAGAGCAAAAGAAAGATGCTGATTATGTAATCGTCTATATGCATTGGGGCGTCGAAAAATCTAATCGTCCAATAGAATACCAGAAACAATATGTTCCGAAAATGGTAGAGGCGGGTGCTGATGCAATCGTTGGAAGTCACCCGCATTGGTTACAAGGATTTGAGTATTACAATAAAGTTCCTATCGCATACTCGTTAGGAAACTTTTTATTCCCGAATTATGTAAATGGAAAGAGTGCCGAAACAGGCGTATTAACTTTAACCTTTAAAGGTAAGGATGTCCAAATGTCATTCAATCCTTACATCATTCGCAACAACCAAGTTTCTCCTGTAAATGAAGAAGAAAAGAAAAAAGCACTGCAATATTTACAAACGGTTTCAACTGATGTAGAAATTGATGATACTGGGAAAATAATAAACAAACGCAACTAAACAGTACGAGATTCATTTCTCTGTAACATACATTACGGGATAGGTGATGAACATGCTGAAAAGCTTATTAGAAAATATAAGTCTGTTAGAAAACGTGTATAAAATATCTATAGCGATCCTGCTTTTATGTTCATTTTTTTCTGTTAGACTTCTAAGAAAAGTAAAGCGAGAGAGAAAACTTACTCCCTTTGAATTCACAATATATGTAATCATTCGTATTGCAATACTTTTTTGGTTAACTAGCTTTATCCTTCTTGAATATGGAGCGTATTTCGTTTAACTTTCAAAGAATAAAAAAGATAGAACAAGCAGGATTTCCCTCCGCTTGTATCTATCTTTTTTATTTCAAGTAGAATTGTATATTAACTCTTTTCTTTTATTAAATAAGTAAATCAAACAGCACAGGATTTTTATTAAGCTCCACGAATTGAATGTTATTTTCTTGAAAACGAGTAATTAAAGCTTCATAGTCTTCCTTATGCTTTAATTCTACCCCCACTAAAGCTGGACCATTTTCTTTATTATGTTTCTTAATATACTCAAAGCGAGTAATATCATCTTCCGGTCCTAATCCTTTATCAAGAAACTCTCGTAGTGCTCCTGAACGTTGCGGAAATTCAATGATGAAATAGTGCTTTAATCCTTCATGAATAAGGGATCGTTCTTTCATTTCTTGCATTCTATCAATATCATTATTTCCACCACTTAACGTGCATACAACTGTTTTTCCCTTTATTTCATCTCTGTATAGATCAAGTGCCGCAATAGAAAGCGCACCAGCTGGCTCTGCTACAATCGCATTTTTCTTATACAGTTCTAAAATCGTTGTACAAACCTTTCCCTCCGGTACTAAAACAATATCATCAATTACATCTTTACATGTTTCAAAAGTTAACCTTCCTACCTTCTTAACAGCTGCTCCATCAACAAAACTATCAATCTTTTCTAATGCAACATTTTCATTTTGAAGAAAAGCTTCTTTCATAGATGCAGCTCCCATCGGTTCTACACCGATTACCTTTGTAGTAGGACTAACCCCCTTTACATATGTACCAATACCAGATGCTAATCCACCACCGCCAATTGCTGTAAATATATAATCAACTGGTTTCTCCATATCATGCATAATTTCAACAGCGACTGTTCCTTGACCAGCAACGACATACGGATCATCAAACGGATGTACAAATGTCATCCTATTTTCTACACAATAGCGCTGCGCCTCTTGGAAAGAACTATCAAATGTATCACCAACTAATACAATGTCTGCGAAATCACCACCGAAAAATTCAACTTGTGATACTTTTTGCTTAGGTGTCGTTGTCGGCATGAAAATTTTTGACGGAATCTTCAATAAATTACACGTATAAGCAACTCCTTGTGCATGATTACCAGCACTTGCACAAACAACACCATTTTGTAACTTTTCTTTCGGTAAACTTTGAATTAAATTATACGCACCACGAATTTTGAAAGAACGAATAACTTGTAAATCTTCTCGCTTAACATATACGTCACATTCATATTTCTCAGATAAAACTGAATCTCGTTGTAACGGTGTTTTAATAACGATATCTTTCATGCAATTATGAGCCATTAAGATATCTTCAATTTTCACTCTCTCCTTTACATTTTGCACCATTTTATATCATCCTTATCTCTTTTTATATTGGCTCAATCAAAATTCGGGATTTTCAGAACTGCACCTGTATTCGCCGATGTTACCATTTGTGCATAACGTCCAAGCCACCCAGTTTTCACTTTTGGTTCTGGTCGTTTCCACCCTTTTTTACGCTTCTCTAATTCCTCATCACTAACTCTCACTTCTAACAAGCGTTCCTCAACATCAATACATACAATATCTCCTTGTTCAAGAAGTGCAATCGTTCCGCCAGCTGCTGCTTCTGGTGAAATATGCCCTACCGAAATACCACGTGAAGCACCAGAGAAGCGACCATCAGTTAAAAGTGCAACATCTGCTCCTAATCCCATACCAGCAATTGCTGATGTTGGTGCTAACATTTCCGGCATACCAGGTCCGCCTCTTGGTCCTTCATAGCGAATAACAACTACATCTCCTTTCTTAACTTTCCCAAGCATAATGCCGGCAAGCGCCTCATCTTGTGAATTAAAAATAACGCAAGGTCCTTCAAATCGTTTTACTTCTGTTGCTCCGCTTTTAATAACCGCTCCGTCTTTCGCAAGGTTTCCTTTTAATATACGTAATCCTCCTTCTTCACTATGAGGATTTTCTAGAGAATGAATAACTTCCTTATCTTGAATCTCTGCATGAGCAATATTTTCTCTTAATGTTTGCCCAGTAGCAGTTATACGATCAAGGTGAAGTACCCCTTCTTTTCGGCTCATCTCTTTCAAAATTGCACTAATCCCGCCTGCGCGATCGATATCTTCCATATGCCAATTAGAAGCTGGACTTACTTTACATAAATGCGGTACACGTCTTGAAACTGCATCAATGCGGTTCATATCGTAATCTAACCCCGCCTCTTGTGCGAGTGCTAACGTGTGTAATACTGTATTCGTTGATCCACCCATCGCCATATCAAGTGCAAACGCATCATCAATTGCCTCTTCTGTTACAATGTCGCGTGGTTTAATATCTCTTTCAATTAAAATTTTTAATTTTTCTGCTGCTTGTTTAATTAACTCCTCACGTCTTGGATCAATCGCTAAAATACTCCCGTTACCAGGAAGAGCTAAACCTAACACTTCACATAAACAGTTCATAGAGTTCGCTGTAAACATACCGGAACAAGAACCACAAGATGGACAGCCATGATCTTCAATATCCTTTAATTCTTCTTCTGAAATTTTCCCAGATTGATAGGCTCCTACCCCTTCAAAAACAGAACTTAAATCGACAACTTCCCCTTTAGATGTTTTCCCCGCTGCCATCGGACCACCTGAAACGAAAACAGTTGGAATGTTTATTCGAAGTGCAGCCATCATCATACCTGGTGTAATTTTGTCACAGTTTGGAATACAAATCATTCCGTCAAACCAGTGTGCATTTACAACCGTTTCTACTGAATCTGCAATGATTTCACGACTCGGAAGCGAATAACGCATACCGATATGACCCATCGCAATACCGTCATCTACTCCAATTGTATTAAATTCAAATGGAACCATGCCTGCTGCACGTACTGCTTCTTTAACAAGTTTCCCAAACTCATTTAAGTGCTTATGACCTGGAATAATTTCAATAAAAGAATTACAAATTGCTATGAATGGTTTATCAAAATCTTCATCTTTTAAACCAGTTGCTTTTAATAAACTACGATGCGGAGCTTTATCAAAACCTTTTTTAATCATGTCACTTCTCATCTTGTCAAATCCCCTCTTACATATTTTTCACTTATACTCTATTAATCTATTTCTATACTAATTCTTTCGGTGCATGAATCCAGCTCATCATTTCACGAAGCTCTGCTCCTACTTTTTCTAGCTGATGATTTTGTTCTGCTTTTTTCATCGCACTATACGTTGGACGCCCTGCTTGATTTTCTAAAATCCATTTCTTCGCAAATTCACCTTGCTGAATTTCTGTAAGAACACGTTTCATTTCCTTCTTCGTTTCATCTGTAACAATTCTCGATCCTGTTACATAATCTCCAAACTCTGCCGTATCTGAAATAGAATGACGCATACTCGTTAATCCGCCTTCGTACATTAAATCAACAATTAACTTTAATTCATGCAAACATTCAAAGTATGCAATTTCAGGACGATATCCACCTTCCGTTAACGTTTCAAAACCAGCTTTCACAAGTGCTGTTACTCCTCCGCAAAGTACTGCTTGCTCACCGAATAAGTCTGTCTCTGTTTCTTCTTGGAATGTCGTTTCAATTACACCTGCACGTGTACAACCTACACCTTTTGCATACGCTAGTGCTACACTTAATGCTGTTCCCGTTGCATCTTGATGCACTGCGACTAATGCTGGGACACCATTTCCTTCTTGGAATACACGGCGAACGAGATGACCTGGACTTTTCGGCGCGACCATCGCTACATCTACGTAACTTGGCGGATTAATTTGTCCGAAGTGAATATTAAAACCATGTGAGAAAAGTAACATTTGTCCTTCACGAAGATTCTCTTCTACTTCTGTTTTATATACATACGCTTGTTGTTCATCCGGCAATAACATTTGTACAACTTGTGCGGTTCGAACCGCTTCTGAAACAGACATTACTTCAAATCCATCAGCTTTTGCTACTTCATATGACTTACCAGGGCGAACACCAACTACAACTTCCACACCAGAATCTCGTAAATTTTGTGCTTGTGCATGACCTTGAGATCCATATCCGACTACCGCAACTGTTTTCCCTTTTAATAGCTCTAAATTTGCATCTTTCTCATAATAAGTTTTCATATTCCATACACTCCTTATAATTTATTTACTTGCAGTACATTGATTAATTTTTTCAACTGACTGACAAGTAACGTTGCTTCATTTTCAGTACAAACTGCTGTTAGTTTCACTTCAGAAACACCACTTGTATCTCTTTCGTTTAAGCTTAAAGAAGAAATATAATAACCACGCCGAGCAAAAATTCCGCTTATACGTAATAAGACGCTCGGATCGTTATGAATAACTAATGAAAAAGTATGACTCATTCTTCCCACCTCTTCATAATCATTTCGTTATTCCCTTTGTTTGGCGGAACCATCGGAAAAACGTTCTCACCTTCTTCTACACAAAAGTCAACTACGACAGGACCTTCATGAGAAAATGCTTCTAGCATTACCTTTTTCGCCTCAAACGAATTTGTTGCTCTTAGCCCTTTTACACCATAAGCTTCTGCTACTTTCACAAAATCTGGTGACCCAATTCTCGATTCCGACAAACGGTTTTCATAAAACATTTCTTGCCATTGCCTTACCATTCCTAAAAATTTGTTGTTTATGATGAATACTTTGACAGGAATATTATTTTCAGCAATTGTTTGCAGCTCTTGAATGTTCATTTGGAAAGAAGCATCACCAGCAATACAGATGACAAGTTCTTCTTCTTTTGCAAGCTGAGCACCAATTGCTGCTGGAAAACCAAATCCCATCGTCCCTAATCCCCCTGATGTTAGGAAAGTCCGTGGTTTTCTCGCTTTATAAAAGTGAGCAGCCCACATTTGATGCTGTCCTACCTCTGTCGTGACAATCGCTTCACCATTCGTTAATTCACTTACTAAGTTGATAACATGCTGTGGTTTTAACTCAAATTCTTTTTGCTTATATGAAAGTGGATATTCTTCTTGCCATTTCTTCACTTTCTGAAGCCATTCATCTGTTTGTGAATAAATAGACATATGTAATAGCATATGTAGCGCCTTTTTCACATCACCAACAATCGGATGCTCTACAGTTACATTTTTATGGAACTCAGAAGGATCAATATCAATATGTACTTTTTTCGAATGCGGAGAAAAAAGTTCTAATTTTCCTGTTACACGATCATCGAAACGAACACCTAACGCCAGTAATAAGTCACATTCTGTTACTGCCATATTTGCAGTGTACGTTCCATGCATACCGAGCATTCCTAAAAACAACGGATCTCCCGGCGGATATGCACCCAGTCCCATTAAAGTTGAAACGACTGGAATACGATTCTCCCTCGCAAGCTTGATGAGTTCTTCAGATCCGCCTGAATGAATGACGCCTCCCCCGATATAAAGGAGTGGGCGTTTTGCTTTTGAAATTGATTTTGCTACCTCCCTCAGTTTCAAACTGTCTGACAAAGGTTCTGGTTTATATCCTGGAATCTCCACTTCTTCATTAAAGAAACATATTACATTT
The DNA here is from genome assembly GCF_044909215.1 of Bacillus sp. RC252. Taxonomy (NCBI): domain Bacteria; kingdom Bacillati; phylum Bacillota; class Bacilli; order Caryophanales; family Bacillaceae; genus Bacillus; species Bacillus sp. RC252. The sequence goes on from NZ_JBIYDV010000005.1 coordinate 62,566, forward strand.
GCATTTTGAACATCTTTTGAAATATCGATTAATACCGGTCCCGGTCGCCCGCTTTCGGCGATGTAAAAAGCTTCTTGCACAGTTCGTGATAAATGATTTACATCACGAACTTGGTAATTATGCTTCGTAACAGGTACTGTAATTCCGACAACATCCGCTTCTTGAAATCCGTCTTTACCAATTAAAGGCGTTGCAACTTGCCCTGTAATGACAACTAAAGGAATCGAATCCATATAAGCATCTGCTAAACCCGTAACTAAATTCGTCGCCCCTGGGCCAGAGGTAGCAAAGACTACCCCAACCTTTCCAGAAGCTCTCGCATATCCTTCCGCTGCATGAATTGCAGCTTGTTCATGACGAGTTAAAACGTGCTTTAAACCACTTTCGTATAACGCATCGTATATTGGTAAAATCGCTCCGCCTGGATAACCGAAAACGGTCGTTACACCTAATTTCTTCAAACATTGAATAACGTGTCCAGCACCTGTAGCTTCTTCACTCTGCAGTTCATCACATGCTGTATACTGTTCCTCCATTTTAATTAACTCCTCTCCCTATTTACGCTAAACTTGCCGCCAATCCTGGAACACGTACTCCTCTTTCTCTCGTTAATTTTTTAAATTCTTCGGTTAATCTTTTTGTTACATCTCCTGGTTTTCCATCTCCAATTTCTCTTGAATCTACTTTCACTACAGGAATTAGTTCCGCTGCAGTTCCTGTTAAAAACACTTCATCTGCTACATATACGTCATGGCGAGTAAATGGCCTTTCCTCACATGGAATACTTAGACGCTCACATAACTCAATCACACTATTTCTCGTAATACCTTCTAGCGCCCCTAAGTACGAAGGAGGTGTTAACACTTTTCCATCTTTCACAATGAAAACATTATCTCCAGACCCTTCACAAACATATCCTTGTTGATTTAACATAAGAGCCTCTAGCACTCCCGCTTGTGCCGCTTCAATTTTTACAAGCACGTTATTTAAATAGTTCATTGACTTAATGCGTGGGTCTAATGCGTCTGGCGTATTACGTCTTGATGCAACAGACACAACGCTTAGTCCATTATCATAAAATTCCTGAGGGAATAACTTTAATTGTTCTGCAATGATAATTACGCTCGGTTTCACACAGCTTCTCGGATCGAGCCCTAAGTCACCTTTTCCTCTTGAAACAATTAATCGAATGTAGGCATCCGTGTATTCATTTTTTTGCAATGTTTGTACAACTGCTTCTTCCATTTCATCTACCGTCATTGGAATTGTAAGTAAAATAGATTTCGCCGATTCATATAATCGTTTCACATGTTCTTTTAAACAAAATACATTTCCTCCGTAACTACGAATCCCTTCAAATACACCGTCTCCGTATAAAAAACCGTGATCATATACTGAAACAACTGCCTTTTCTTTCTCTACAAATTCCCCATTCATATAGATGGACTGGTTTCCCATCTCACATCGCTCCTCTGTTTTATCTCTGTTTTTGCAATCTATTTCTATATCGATTGCTGAGATGAGTATTTTTAACAGAATATTCAGTATACTAACCTTAAAAATATACTCGTCTCAACAATCGATTACTTACACACTTGTAGCAATCCATTGCTGAGACGAGAGACTCGTGGTACCACTCAGCTTCCTTACACTTCTCACGAAATATAAGCTCTGCAAGTCCAATTAGACTTTTGTTTTTCTATCGGAAACAACTCCGCTACTTTTTACTAACTTCAAAAGCAGTGCTCCGAGGTGATTTTCAATGATTCAATTGTTACCACCCTCACAGCCTTTGGGCGGCTCTCTGAAACAATCTTTATCATTTACTCTCCTCTTCCTCGCATTCTTTTATTCTATTTTTTAAAATAAAAACTCTCGCCTCAGCAATCAACTACTACAAATTAGTAGCTTTGATTGCTGAGGCGAGAGTTTCGCGTTACCACTCAGCTTCCTTATACTTCTCACGAAATATAAGCTTCATAGGTCCAATCAGACCTCCGTCCTTTTACCGGAGACGATGCCGCCGCCCTCTACTCAGTTTCCCTTTCGCAAGCGATGCTCCGAGGTGATCTTCAATGATTCGATTGCTACTACTCTCTCAGCCTAGGAGTAGCTCTCTGAAACGACCATAATCATCTACTTTCCTCTTCTTTGCATATACAACATATAAAGTTAGAAAATTCTTAATTCACTTTTATTTGTTACACGTATTATAGGACGCGGTTCTTTTCATTGTCAACATGTTTTTAGAAAAAAATTAAAATTCATTCTATTCACTAGAAATCTATTTATTTTTTCTCAAAACAAAATCGGAATGAACTTCTTACACATACTCATATATTACTTAAGTATGTTCGCATTACTACATAAAGAAAAACAACTTAAAAACATATAAAATTTATGAGGAGATGAGAAAACTATGTTAAAAGGAAAAATAGCATTAGTTACAGGAGCAAGCCGAGGAATTGGGCGTGCTATCGCAAAACGGTTAGCAAACGACGGTGCATTAGTTGCTGTTCATTATGGAAATCGAAAAGAAGATGCTGAAGAAACTGTTCATGAAATTCAATCAAATGGCGGATTAGCTTTTTCTATCGGTGCAAATCTTGAATCTTTACACGGTGTAGACAACCTGTATATTTCTTTAGATAACGAATTACAAAAAAGAACTGGTGGAACACAATTTGATATTTTAATAAACAACGCTGGAATCGGTCCTGGTGCTTTTATTGAAGAAACGACTGAACAATTTTTTGATAGAATGGTTTCAGTAAATGCAAAAGCACCATTCTTTATCATTCAACAAGCACTACCACGTTTACGTGATAATAGCCGAATTATTAATATTTCATCAGCTGCCACCCGCATTTCTTTGCCTGATTTCGTTGCATATAGTATGACGAAAGGTGCAATTAACACGATGACTTTCACGCTTGCAAAACAACTCGGAGCACGAGGAATAACAGTAAATGCAATACTTCCAGGCTTTATTAAAACAGATATGAACGCAGAACTATTGAGCGACCCAATGATGAAACAGTACGCTACTACTATTTCCGCCTTCAATCGCTTAGGTGAAGTAGAAGATATTGCCGATACTGCTGCTTTTCTTGCTTCTCCAGACAGCCGCTGGGTTACTGGACAATTAATTGATGTTAGCGGAGGATCTTGTTTATAAAAAACATATATTTTCAAATCTTTTTTATTGCGCAATAAAACAATTTATATAATACTATATAAAACATATACATTTAGGAGGATTACAGCAATGTCTGAAAAAACATACGAACTCGCAACCTTCGCAGGCGGTTGTTTTTGGTGCATGGTAAAACCATTTGATGAGCTTCCCGGTATTCAAAAAGTACTTTCCGGCTATGCAGGTGGTCATGTAGAAAACCCAACATACGAACAAGTAAAGACTGGAACATCTGGACATTTAGAAGTTGTACAAATTACATTCGATCCTTCTATTTTTCCTTATCAAAAATTACTAGATTTATATTGGCCGCAAATCGATCCAACTGATGATGGCGGACAATTCTTTGACCGTGGTCCCTCTTACCGCACAGCAATTTTTTATCATAATGAAACACAAAAAGAGCTTGCAGAAAAATCGAAGCAAACTCTAGCAGAAAGCGGTATGTTTAAAGATCCTATTGTGACTGAAATTCTTCCTGCTGCACCTTTTTATGAAGCAGAAGAGTACCACCAACATTTCTATAAAAAGAATCCAGAGAAATATGCTAACGAGCAAAAAGAATCTGGCCGTGAAGACTTTATAAAAGAAAATTGGCAAAAAAAATAATAAAAACGCATCGTGCTTTCTTTTTAAAGTGCGATGCGTTTTTATCTTTGAAAAAGGATTCTTATTCAGCAAATTCACGTTTGATCATTTCCTACATATCTTACGCCATAATTACTCCTAGAATAGAATAATAGTACTAACGATTTATTGAGATTTTAATATTTTTATTCCTCATCAACAAATATTAAAACTAATAAAATGGTTGAATCATCCAGTCGTTAAAACTAATTAACCGGCAGTCGAATACCGTTCCAGTTACCTACATCACATTGGCCAAATTCATTATTACCTACCGCGACCACCGTGCCGTCTGATTTAAGTCCGACCGTATGCGCACAACCAGCCGCTATCGCTACAATATCGCGCCAATCACTTACATTACATTGACCATACTCATTCCAGCCCACTGCCACCACGGTACCGTCTAATTTAAGTCCGATTGTATGATTACTCCCTGCCGCTATTGCCACAATATTGCGCCACTCTCTTACATCACATTGACCCTGTTTATTATTACCCACAGCCGTCACCATACCGTCAGATGTAATACCAACTGTATGAAGATATCCCGCCGCTATCGCCACAATATCATGCCAGCTACTTACATTGCATTGGTCATACCGATTATTACCCACAGTCGTCACCGTTCCGTCCAATTTAAGACCGACTGTATGCCAGTCACCCACCGCTATCGCCACAATATCACGCCAGCTACTTATATTGCATTCTCCTTCTTTATTTCGTCCCACCGCTATCACCGTGCCATCCGGTTTCAGGCCAAAGGTACGACGCCAGCCCGCCGCAACCGTTACAATATTATGCCAGTCGTTTACATCACATTGATCATGCTTATTCCACCCCACTGCAACCGCAGTATTATCACATTTAAGAGCGATTGTATGAGCATTACCCGTGTTCGTCGCCATATGAACATTGCCCGCTGCGACTGCTTCAATATTACACCAGCCGCTTACATGGCATTCACCTTCTTTATTTCGTCCCATTGCTACCACCGTGCCATCTGATTTAAGAGCAACGGTATGACCACGACCCGCCGCTATCGTATCTTTAGGCCACCGTTTCACTTTTAACACCTCTTCTTTCGGTGAAATGTAATTCATGTTTTACCTCCTTGCATATAAGCAACTGTATCCAAATAGATATTTTCATCAAATTTCATTATAAATGAACTAACTTTTTTATAAATCTACATCTCCAAAGGAACCTATTACTTCTTCTTCAAAAATAAAAACCTCCAGTTTAAATACTAGAGGTCTTCTATTTTATTTCTTTAGTCTCTCAATAAAATCCTGTAACTTATCAAGCGATTTCATATTATGATTACAAGCTACACCATCTTTGCAAATATAGTTTCCCTTTCTAACGAAAGTTCCTTGTACATCACCTTTAATTTCAACTAAAAACATTCCTACTTCTTCATGCCCATGACATAATGAACAAATGCTTTTTTTATTTAAACTTTGAAATGTTCCTTGCAGACCAACAAACTTATTTTTATCATTTTTCGCTATAATAAATTTCCTGCTTGACCCTTTATCAATCCAGCTTAAATAAGATAATTCTTTCATGTCCAGTTCTTCCATATCAGGAAGTTTTAATTTTTTCGCTTTAGGAAATAATTTTTTTAATGTTTGTGCTGTAACTTCCTGAAACGGAATGACATACGGATTTATTTTCATTAAAAACGATTCTGCATCTTCTCTATTTTGAACTGTTAATACCGTATCAATTAACTCTTTCTGTTCATCCGTTAAATTCTCAAATACATGTATTATCTTTTCAATCGCAAGTGATTTTAACGCTTGAATTACACCTCTATCATTTGCCGTTGCATGCCCATTTGCTAAAATATAAGCTTGTGACTTTATAAAATTGTATTGATCACTTCTAATAAAAGCTTCCATCTTTATCACTCCATACAAATTGTTGATCTAGTCTTATTGTATACAATGATTCAGCTTTTTGATATGTAAAAGATAACTTAGAAATGAACATTACATACTCTGACTATGTTCTACCGAGGCATTTCCTGACAAAAGAAACCATCATCTGTTTTCCATTCTGCATATAATACATCTTCAAATTTAGTAATCCCTTTTTGCTTTATTTGTTTATAAAGCCATCCTTCATCAGAACCTGCTTCCCTCAAATTATCTTTCACTACTTTTCCATCACTAATTAATGAAATCGGTAAGTATACAGGTTTATGTTTTAAACTTAAATCATTTATAGTAGGAGATTCATATTTGCTTTTCTTCAGAACACTTATGTTTCCATTAGGTTCCAAAATCATATATTCAACTTCTCGGATTGAATATATATCTTTTTGTTGTCTTAGCATTTGTTGTAGTTGATTAATGTCCAAATGATTTGAACTTAGTTGTTCCCGGTCAATATATCCATTACGGATAATGATTGACGGAGAGCCTTCAAAAAAACTTCTCGTCCCTCTAAATTTTTGCGTTATCACTTCTATTGTATAAATTAACACTACCCATACAAGTACTGCATATAAAATAGACCATACTTTTATTTCCGGATCATATATAGTATTTCCTACTAATTCTCCGAGAACTATGGCAGAAATAAAATCAAATGGCGTTAACTGAGATATTTGTGTCTTCCCTAATATTTTAGTAGCAATCAATAGCACAAAAAAACAAAAAAATAGTTCTATCGTTATTTGTCCTAGATGATTCATATATGCTCACCTTTCTGCTTTTCACTCAAATGCTCTATATTCTATTTAGTAAAAAGCCGGCACATTTTTTCTATTATCTTGCCCATTCATATCCAATAGATACAAAACAAAAAGAGTCTAGTTCAATTATTAAATTGAACTAGACTCTTTTATTTTCATTTAGAATACACAATCTTTTTAATCGTTTCTCCGGAAAGAAAATGCTCCTCCGCAAGTTGATGAATGGAAATTCCATTTTTAAACGCTTCTTTAATAGCTTTGTTTCTTTCATCTAGTTGTTTTCTTCCTCCAGATTGTGTACCCCATTTATAATGTTTTGTTTCTTGTTTTGGAATGTAAATTGTTTCACCTTGTATATACTTTTGAATTTCAGCAATTAAACTTTCTGGTAAAACCGTCGCAGCTTTAACATATTTCATTTCTGCTCGCCCCTTATTTTTTATGGTTCATTTCAATAAGGTGCAAAGCCAAATATAAAAAATGATACGAGCTCATTTAGGCGATTGTATATTACTTGTCTACCCCACGCAAAGTATCGCCATTTCCATACTTGGCTTTGCATGAGACGCTGCAGTGTCTGGCAATTGAATTGTAATCGCCATATAAACACCTCCTAATATACCTTTTGCATTTTATTATATGATAAATTTCTTCCCCTTGCATCCACATCCTTTTTAAAGCACGAAGTTACTTAGTTTGATATAATACTTTTTAGTCCAATCCAAAAGTATAGTGAGGTTGCGTTATGAAAAAGAATATAATCATTACAATCGTTACATTATTCATTATTACTGTAGCATTATTCGGAACATACAAATTGATGAACGCAAGAAGTTTTCAATTGTTTGGAGGTTTAACAAACCGAGTAGAAACAAATGAAAAAGTGATTGCTTTAACTTTTGATGATGGTCCTACTAACAATGTTAAACAAATATTACCGCTACTAGATCGATACAATGCAAAAGCTACTTTCTTTTTAATCGGAAATGAATTAGAGAAAAACCTATCGTTAGGAGAAGCTATCGTACACTCTGGACACCAACTTGGAAATCATACATATTCTCATAACAGAATGGTTTTTAAAACACCTTCTTTTATTAAAGAAGAAATAGAAAAAACGAATTCATTAATCCGCCAAACAGGATTTACAGGCGAAATTGATTTTAGACCACCTAACGGTAAAAAGCTAATTGGTCTGCCCTATTATTTAAATAAAAATAATATCGAAACAATCACATGGGACCTTGAACCTGATACTTTTTATACATCTACAGCTGATAAAATTGAATATGTTAGTAAAAATGTAAAACCAGGTTCTATCATTTTATTGCACCCTATGTACGATGAATCTAATGAAAATCTGCAAACTATTGAAGGTATTTTAGACTCTTTATCTAAAAAGGGCTATCAATTCGTGACAGTAAACGAATTGCAAAAAAAAGCAAAATAAAAAGGTAGCGTATCATATCTCGATACGCTACCTTTCTTTTATATAATTCCAAGCACATTTAGGAATACGATAATAATCGCAATTGGTGCAATATAGCGAAGTAAGAATAACCATAATACGAATAGTTTATAGCCTTTATTTTTACTTACACCAAGCTCTTTCATTAATACATCTTTCTTCATTTTTAAAGGGACAAAGATGGAAACTAATAAAACACCAAGTGGCATTAGTATGTTACTAACCGCATAGTCTGCTAAATCAAAAATTGTTTTCCCAAATGGTTTCACATCACTTAACAAACCAAACGATAAGGCTGATGGAACCCCTACAACAAAGATTAACAAGCCAACAATTAATGCCATTTTTTCACGTTTCCCTTTACTTTTACCTTTAGTTGTTAAAGACGCAACACTAATTTCTAACATCGAAATTGCTGATGTAATAGTAGCAAAGAAGAATAGTAATAAGAAAACAATGAAGAATAATTTTCCGAACGCCATTTTACTGAAAATAGCTGGTAATACGATAAATAATAGTCCCGGTCCTTGAGATGGTTCCATTCCAAATGCGAATACAACTGGGAAAATTGCTAGTCCTGCAAGTAATGTAATCACAAGCGTTAAAGCTACGATAGAAAATGCTGAACGCGGTAAACTTTCTTCTTTCGGTAAGTACGAGCTATACGTTACCATAACGGCTACACCAACAGATAGTGAGAAGAACGATTGCCCCATTGCATATAAAATGATTTCTGACGTTACGTTTGAGAAATCAGGTTGTAAGAAGAATCGAACTCCTTCTCCAGCACCGTCTAAAGTAAGTGCACGAACAATTAGTACAAAGAATAATACGAATAATGCTGGCATGAAATATTTATTTACTTTTTCAACACCATTTTGTACACCTTTACTTACGATAAAAATAGTAATAAGGATGAATAATAGCTGTGATCCAACTGCTAAATATGGATTGGAAATGATTTCACCAAACGTAGCTTCGTATGCCCCATTTCCTTCCCATAGTCTACCTGTAATTGCATTCCATAAATATAGTAAAATCCATCCCCCTACAACACTGTAGAAAGAAAGTAGTATGAAACAAGTTACAATCCCTAATTTACCTAACCAAGGCCATAGTGTTTTTGGTGCGATTTCGCTATACGCATCAACAGCCTCTTTTTGTGTACTTCTTCCGATAACGAATTCAGCTAATAATAGCGGTAAACCAATTAATAATGTGAAACCGATGAAAATAAGGAAGAACGCGCCGCCCCCTCCAATTCCGGCCATATACGGGAACTTCCAAATCGCCCCTAGACCAATTGCTGAACCTGCTGCAGCTAATACGAAACCTAATTTCGATGTCCATTGCTGTGAATTCATCTTTTTATCTCCTCTCTTTTTCTTTTTCTTTTCATTATAATTCGCTCTATGTTCATATTGTTCTATTACTAGCCCGTTCTAATCCAACCACTTCCTCTCAAATAAAAAACGCCCCTACGTAAATACGTAGGGACGACAAAAATATCGCGGTACCACCCTAGTTATGAAGATACAACAAAGTTAGGACCTAAATAAAAAACGTCCCTACGCAAATACGTAGGGACGATAAAATATCGCGGTACCACCCTAGTTATGAAGACACAACAAAGTTAAGACCTAAATAAAAAACGTCCCTACGTAAATACGTAGGGACGATAAATATCGCGGTACCACCCTAGTTGTGAAACAATCTTCACCACTTTATTTGATAACGGTATAAACTACCGTCTTTCATTTCCTCATACTGTGAGATTTATGAAAGATGCTCCAGGACGAACTTCATGAATAATCTATATACTGATTCACACCAACCATCAGCTCTCTGAAATAGGGAGATTTTCACTACTATACCCTTTCATTGCCCAAATATTATTTTCCGAATTGATTACTATCATTTTTATCATACATTAAAAATAGTGTCAACTTATATTTTGAAATTTTATGCATTACATTCTATTTAAAAATTCAAAATATGACTTTTTTATGAATAGTATTAGAACATTTATGGTTTATACTGTATTAACTTCTCTAGCAGGTTTATAGTAGTATACGATAAAGTGAAACTTTAATCAGTGGGGGTTTTGTTCATCCCTCACTGATTATTAGTTGAACCAATCGGGCGTTTACGGGCAGTTGATCTCCCACCTAACTTCTTTGCTCCAGTCGCATTTTGAGGTGGGAGTCTTACTGCCCGCAAATAGCGGGATAAATGCAAGACAGCACGAGTAGGAGGAAAGAATTTTGTCTACTTCAAAAGTTTTAAAAGGTACCGCTTTATTAAGTGGTGCAACAATGATTTCACGAATTTTAGGTTTTATATACTTTTTCCCCTTTCAATTATTAGTTGGAACGCAAGGGGTCGCTTTATATGGATACGCATACTCTTGGTACGGTATTTTATTAAGCTTTTCAACAGCTGGTATTCCTATTGCCGTCTCAAAATTTGTTGCAAAACATAATGCACTTGATGATTATAGTACAAGTAAAAAATTGTATAACTCGAGCGTAAAATTAATGATGTTTATGGGCTTTTTAGGATTTTTAACTTTATTTATTGGAGCACCGTACATATCACAATTTATTATTCGCTCGAAAACACCAGATCCACAATTTATCGCAGACGTAACACTTACGATGCGAGCATTAAGCTTCGCGCTTATTATCGTACCAGCTATGAGTGTTACACGTGGTTATTTCCAAGGTTTTCAACATATGAAACCAAGTGCTGTTTCTCAAGTCGTAGAACAAATCGCACGTGTCGTTTTCATTTTAGTTGGTAGTTTTATCGTCTCAAAACTATTAGGAGGTTCAGTAGCTTCTTCTGTTGCAGTTGCTACATTTGGTGCTGTTATCGGGGCACTTGCAAGCGTCTCTATTTTAACGATGTACTGGAAAAAATATAATGGATTAAAACCTCCTGAAGGTGAGCTGAAAACGAGATCATCAAACATTCCGTTAAGAAGTATTTATATGGAGTTACTACGTTATGCAATTCCAATTGTATTTGTAGGCATTGCAATCCCGCTCTATACGTTAGTAGATCAATATACCGTAGCTGATGTCCTTAGAGCGATGGGAGAACCTTTAGAAACCGCGAATGCAGTTTTCGCTTATATAACGAACTATGCCCAAAAGTTAATTATGATTCCGGCTTCACTTGCAACTGGATTCTCATTAACAATTATTCCGGCTATAACGAAATCATTTACAAGCGGGAAGCTAGATGAATTACAAGGACAAATTTCAAAGATATTTCAAGTGTTGTTATTCTTCACTATCCCAGCCGCATTCGGTCTTGCTAGTATCGCTTACGATGCATTCCGCATGGTTTATGTAAATCCTGAAATTGCACTTAGTGGATCACAATATTTAATTTCATTTGCACCTTCTGCTGTATTAAGTGCGATTTTCACAGTTTCAGCTGCTATATTACAAGGAATTGATTATCAAAGAAAAACAATGATTGCATTCTCAGTCGGTATTCTCGTTAAAATTGTGGTGAACACACCGCTCTTACATTTATTCGGTGGACATGGTGCTGTGCTTGGAACAATTCTTGGCTATCTCGTTTCAAATATTATTATGTTGTACTGCATCGTTAAGTTTGCGAAATTTAAAATTGGCGAAACAGCAAAAACAGTATTTCTTATTACGCTTTATTCCGCGGCAATGTCTGCTGTTGTAATCGCATTAAGAGCATTTATAAGTTGGATTATTCCTGGCCAATCTTATATAGAATCATTGATTATTGTGTTTATATGCGCCTCAGCAGGAGGACTTGTTTATCTTTTATTCGTACTAGCGAGTGGACTTGCTTCGCATATTCTCGGTGATCGTATTCAACGTTTACCTGTATTAGGAAAGTTAGTAAAATAAAAAAACAAGAGATGTAACACGTTGTTACATCTCTTGTTTTTTTACTTCGCATATTGAATGCGCTTTTGTTGTTCAGCAATATTTAATTCTGGAGCATATTGTTCTACTAAATGTAATACCTCTTCGATCAACACTTCTAACTCCTGTACACTATACTCCGGTTTCCCTATTAACGTATTCGCCATACGCTCATATAGATTTTCAGGTTTGATATTCATACGCTCTACATTATAAGCCATCCATTTAAATGCAGGATGATGTACATACAGTTTATTCAAACCAAATAAAACACCGAATAAATCTCTTTGTACTTCACAAATAACATCGTAAAGCATAAGCCAATCCTTTCGTGTTAAAAGAGCCTCTCGATTATGCCAACGATTGCTTAACCAAAGATTTTCTGAAATCATCCTTTTCGCCAATTCTTCTGGATATACTTCAATCCTATCTTTTAGAGCATGTACTTTTACTTCTCCATACAAACTTACGCCATCATGAACCGATGATACAATACATTGTTTCTCATAATTTGTATCATACTGCTCTATAACTTCTGAAATAATTTTTTCTACTGTTAATGTTAAAAAGTTACTAATCTCTAGTTTAATTCCTTCTTTCGTCAAATACGTTTCCGACCATTCTTCGTCCTCGTAAGGATGATATGACAAAATCGTTCCACCAATATTATTAATTGGACCTAGACGCTCTTCATCCTCTGGTGGTTCTGACCATAAAATATGTAATTCAATATCTGAATGTTCATCTTCTAACTTTCTCGCTACAGATCCTGCTAAAATAATAGCTTCGACTTTCTTGTTTTGCCTATAAATCTCCGACATCTCTACCGCTTTCTCTTTTAATCCCATTGCATTTCCCCCTAAAACTGCAGTACTCCCCTTACTTTTCATTTATCTATTTCGATATTAAACATTACATTACCTTTTCAAATTCCTACTAAATCATATTTCTACCCAATAACGCTGAACAATTTCGCCAGAATTAGAAGAAACTACTTCATTTTCTAGCACACCGCCAACCTTTTGTATTGTTTTAGCAGAACCAATATTTTCTTTATCACAAGTTATTAACACTTTCTTCAACCCTAATTTTTGCGCCTCAGCCAATGAAAGTAGCAGTTGCTTCGTAGCGTAACCTTGGCGACGTTTATTCGGATGGACACTATAACCGATATGACCGCTTTCCAGTAATAATTCTGGATTTAATCGATGTCTAATATTCACAAAACCTATAAGTTCTCCTTTTTCAACACTTAAAAACTGACTAGACGGCACTCGATTAGATGGTAAGTTTTCTCCTACTTCTTGTATACTCACTTTTGCAAACCATTCATCGAGAGAATCAAAATTTTGTAGAGAACTGCTGCCGTGTGGTTGTTCTCCTGATTGTAAAAACGCATGTCTATATGCCATAATTTCCCCACTATATTCATGTATTGGTTTTAATAGTTTCATTGTCATTCTCCCCTCTTAATAACCTAAAACAAACACCTTAATAGCTCTATTTCGCTATTAAGGTGTTTCTATCAATTTCATTCAAATAATCCCATACTCAAATAACGCTCACCTGTATCAGGTGCAATACATAAAACTTTTTTACCAGCGCCTAATCGTTTCGCTATCATAATTGCTGCGTAAACAGAAGCTCCTGAAGATGGCCCTACTAATAAGCCTTCTTGTCTTGCTAAGTTTCTCATTGTAGTTAATGCTTCTTCATCCGCAATTTGAATAATTTCGTTATACACTTCTGTATTTAAGTTTTTTGGAATAAACCCTGGGCTTGTTCCGACTAGTTTATGAGGGCCTGGAACACCACCAGATAACACTGGTGATCCTTTCGGTTCTACTACGGCAATATATAAGTTTGGTAGTTTCTCTTTTAACGTTTCACCGGTCCCTGTAATTGTTCCACCTGTTCCTGCGGTTGCTACAAATGCATCAAGTTCTCCATCCATTTGTTCATAAATTTCAAGTGCAGTCGTATAACGATGAATATTCGGATTTGCTGGGTTTTCAAATTGCTGCGGAATAAAACTATTTGGAATTTCTTTTTGTAACGCTACCGCCTTCGCAATTGCTCCTGGCATTCTTTGTTCTGCTGATGTTAAAACTACTTCTGCGCCGTATGCTTTCAATAAATTAATACGCTCTTTGGACATATTATCTGGCATAATTAAAATAGCTTTATACCCTTTAGCAGCTGCATTCATCGCTAAGCCAATTCCTGTATTTCCACTTGTCGGTTCAATAATTGTATCACCTGGCTTAATGAGACCATGTTCCTCAGCAATATGAATTAAGTTATAGGCAGCGCGATCTTTCACACTGCGTGACGGATTAAACATTTCCAGTTTTACATACACATCCGCTGCGTCCTCTGGAATAAATTTAGATAATCGGACAACAGGTGTATCTCCTATTAATTCTGTAACGTTTTCACATAATTTCATAGCGCATCCCCTATTCTATCGTTTTCTTATCATTTGGCAGTAACAATGAAGTAAGTCCAATTAATGGTAAACCACTACATAATAGCATAATAAATTGAAGACTATACATATCAGCTAATTTCCCTAGGACTACAGCACCTAATGCTCCAAGACCAAACGCAAGACCGACAATTAATCCTGACACCATTCCAACTTTCCCTGGAACAAGTTCTTGTGCATATACAACGATTACACTAAAACTACTAGAGCTAATAAATCCAATGCATAAAAATAACGGTACAACCCACATAAGAGAAACGTGAGGTAACAATAGTGCAAGCGGCGCTGAACCGAGCATCGAAAAGACAATAATCTTTTTCTTACCGAATTTATCTGCTAACGGACCACCAAAGAACGTACCTAATACACCAGCAATCATAAATGCGAATACAAAATATTGCGCATTTTTTATAGATAAACCGTAATGCTCAATTAAGTAAAATTGATAGAAATTCCCGATACCAGCACCGTACCAAGAACGTACAAAAGTAAGAAAAACAAGAAGTATAATAACGAATTTAATGTGCGTACTTACAATTGCATTTTCCGCCTCAAGCGCAGCCCTCTTTTTCCTTCTTACAGCACCAGTTGCTAATTCATTTTTATACCAATTAGACACAGAAATTAACAATACAATTCCTACTGCTGCAAAGGCTGTAAAGCCTAAAGAACCAATTTGACCGAGCGGAACGAAAATTAATGCTGTAAAAATAGGTGCTAGAGAATTCCCTGTATTTCCTCCAACTTGATAAATCGCTTGCGCTAAACCTCGTTTTGCACCGGCTGCCATATAAGCAACACGAGCGCCCTCTGGATGAAAGACCGCGGAACCTAATCCAATAAATAAAACAGAAATAATAACAATTATAAAGTTCGGTGCAAATGCGAGTCCAATCATCCCAAGCATACTCGAAAACATACCGAGTGGTAATAAAAATGGTGACGGCTTCTTATCTGAATACATACCAAAAACCGGTTGCATAATCGATGACGTCATATTTAACGCGAACGCTATCCACCCTACTTGCATGTAGGATAAATTCATCGTTTTTTCCAAAATAGGAAACAACGCCGGTACAACTGCTTGCATCGAATCATTCAAAAAATGTCCGAAACTAATCGCAAATAATATTCGATATATCGTTGGTGTTTCCACTGCACTTTTTTGTGAAACTGCCGGCATATACGAATCTCTCCTTCCCGTACAAAATATATATTTATTACAATAAGTGTAATAAATTCTGAGTTTTGAAACATTTCTATTCTATACTGGTTTCATTTCTTTTTCCAGAAATATCACTTCATAAATATTAAATTTTCCCTATCTGTTTTATCAGATTTATTTATATGAACTCTCTGTACTTTTTTTCATGCTAAGTTAGGACGACGGGAAGGCTTGCAATTATGAAGAAAAAGACGACCCTAAAACATATTAGGATCGCCTTTTTTTATTAAATAGAAAAACGCTTATATTTCTCATAATCACTCGTCTTACATTCTAGTGCCATTTTCGTACCTTCGTTTTCATAACTCGTAGATAAAACGTGTGCATGATTGTTGAAATACGAAACTACCTGCCCTTGATCATACGGAATTAACATTTCACACTTCGTATACTCTTTATAAATGTGTGAACGAACTACTTCTACAAGCTCTTTAATTCCAACATGTTTCTTCGCAGATAGATAAACGCGATCTTCTTGCACTTTCGGAATTTCAACATCTACCAAATCTGATTTGTTATATGCATATATCGTCGGGATATTTTCCACGCCAATTTTCTTTAACGTTTCATTTGTAATATCAATTAATTGCTCATAATTGGGATTTGAGTAATCTACAACGTGAATAAGTAAATCTGCTTCCGCCACTTCCTCTAGCGTTGAACGGAATGCTTTCACAAGATGATGCGGTAACTTACTTACAAATCCAACAGTATCCGTTAATAAAAATGATTTATTATCCGGCAAATCAATATTTCGTACAGATGTCTCTAACGTCGCAAATAACATATCTTTTTCAAATACTTGTTTCTCTACAGTACCATTAAAAATTTCAAGCATTGTATTCATTATCGTTGATTTACCTGCATTCGTATATCCTACTAACGACACAACTGGAATTTCATTTTTCTTACGTTGTTTACGCTGCGTTTGGCGCTGTGCAACAAGTGCTTCTAATTCTTTATTTAGAGCCGCAATTTGTTCTTCAATTTTACGACGATCTAATTCCAACTTCTTCTCACCGACACCTTTATTTTTCGTGCCAACTCCCCCGCTTTGTCTTCCTAAAGATTCACGAAGACCGATTAAACGAGGCATCATGTACTGAAGATGGGCCACTTCTACTTGCAACTGCGCTTCTTTCGTTTTCGCACGTTGCGCAAAGATATCTAAAATTAAAATGGTACGATCAATTACTTTACAATCTAAATCCTCTTCTAAATTTCGAATTTGTGAAGGAGATAATTCGTCATTAAAGATGACCATATTTGCATCTGCTTCTTTCACATACGCTGCTACTTCTTCAATCTTCCCTTTTCCAATATAATGCGACGGATTTACTCGTTGTAAATTTTGCGTCACTTGACCGATTACTTCCACATCACAAGCTTCCGTAAGATTTGCTAACTCTTCCATCGAATATGCAAAATCAGCTTCCTTACCTAAATTTACTCCAACTAATATTGCTCTTTGTAATAATTCTTCCATATATTTATTCCTCCATTTCGATTACGCAAAATAAAAAACACAGGTCACTGCCTGTGTTTTCGTAAACGGATAAGGGTTCACCAAAGAAATAGAAGAAAGCAGTGCTTTCGTCCTATACATGGTCAAAAAGTCCCAAGATAGTATACGTATCCAACAAGTGTTCACCTATACTATCCCATTCTATTTATAAAGGCAAAACAAAAAGAGGGCGTATTCGTCCCTCCCTCTTTTTCACATATAAGCTTAATAAAGGGTTCCTTTAAAATAGGCAGACCAATCCCGTTCACTCTGTACACAGACAGAGCCTTTGAGCGCTATTCAATTATCGGCACAAAGTATTGAGACGTAATCTGATTAAGATCAAAGGAAGCCCCTCCGTTCATTTTAAGTTAAATAAAGTGTAGCATAAGTAATTCGCTTTCACAAGATTAAACCACCTATAGAAACCGAAAGAAAATCTTTATATTTTTACTTTAATCGTCATTTTTTGCGAGTTCTTCTCACAATGAAAATAACAACAGCAATTATTAATAACACACCTATAGAAATGATAGTCACTTGCCACCAACTTAAACCGCTTACCATTTCATCTTTTAAATACACTTTCTTCGTCGGAACAGACTCTTTTGCAATATGACTTAAAGCATTTTTCTGAATCTCTGCCTCATCTAATCTCTTCGTTCCACTGCAGATAGATGTCTCTAACTTTTCTTCTCCTCTGTAAGAAGAAAAGACTAGGTACTCTCCTCCCTCTGCAAAAGGAAATTCACAGCTACTAACACTTGTATACATAATAATTTGCGAAGAACTTGTCCCTTTCCAAATGTTCTTCACTTCAAATAATGTTTTTATTCTTCCGTCCTTCCTTCTCTTGAACTTCTAATACCTTACCTTCAAACACTACATCATTTTTTTGTAACCTCTCTTCTGGTGATGCTTTAGTACAATCACAAGCATAAGATTTCTCTGGTAAAATAAAATAAGTAAAGCTGCAAATTAAAACAAGAGACAACAAATAAATGATTCTTTTCAAGAATCTCAGCCCCCTTCACATTATCAATTTTAGAAGCTTTCCATATATTATTTTTATGTCATTCGCCAAATCCCTCTGTAGTAATTAAAATATTGTCGTTTCAATAAAATAAAGGTCCGTATTGACGTTTTCATAACCTAATATTAGTATCAGATTATGAAAACTAAGGAGATGTTTCTATGAATTCTAAATCTCGTATTACCGCAATTGGTACTTATGTTCCAAATCAAATATTGTCTAATAACGATTTAGAAAAGATGATCGATACGAATGATGAATGGATTGTGCAAAGAACAGGAATGAAGGAAAGAAGGATTGCTAACGAAGACGAATACTCCTCACACTTAGCCATTAAAGCAATCGAAAATTTGTGTACAACATATAAGAAAAACTTAGAAGATATTGACTGTATCATCGTCGCTACAACTACTGCTGACTATGTTTTCCCTAGTATTGCTTGCCAAATACAACAATACTTCAACATACCTCATACACTAGCTTTTGATTTAAATGCGACTTGCGCTGGTTTCACATACGGACTGCATGTCGGTAATAGCTTAATCACTTCTGGATCACATGAAAAAGTACTCGTCATAGCGACAGAGACATTATCTAAAGTTACTGATTACACCGATAGAACGACCTGTATTTTGTTCGGTGATGGCGCTGGAGCTATTTTATTAGAAAGAGATGAAAATAAACCAAGCTTTATCGCTGCTTCCTATCTGCTAAATCGGTACCAGCATAACGAGCTTGTAGATTCGTCGCTGTACCTGCACCGTATATGAGTAAAGAAACTAGTAAAAGAATAATACTATTTGTTAACGCAGCCAATACAACTCCAATAGCCCCTAGTCCCCCTACTATAAACCCTGTTGCAAGTCCTATTCGGCGACCATATTTTTGCGATAACTTCCCAACAAAGAAAGCCGCTACCGCAGATCCCATTGTAAACATAGCAGCCGGTAATCCCGCATATGCATCTGTCCCAAGCATTTGCTGTGCAAGTAGTGCACCTACTGTAATACCAGCAGCTAACCCTGCTCCGCCGAACATTTGTGAAATACTTACTATTATTAACGTTCGTTTATATAATTTTTGCTGCTCTTCTTCTGTATACATATGGTTACTTATTGAAGCATCCGCCTTACCTAGCATTTTCTCACCCTCCTTTTGAAATTAATTCCTCTTGTTAATGTACTATGTTTAACGTTACATATTCAATGTCATTTTTCATCCGTCGCTTTAATTATTAAAAAATCTCTAACTATACTTTACTTATCTCATGCTATATTAAAAATACTACTATTCACAATATACAAGGAGAAAACAATGAAAAAAACACTAGAATTATGCGAAGCTTGCAAACATAATCCAGTACAGCAAATAGAAGAATCTGATGAAGCAAATCAACCTTATAAATTATGTAGCCAATGTCATGAACGTCTTATCTCGTTATCTTTACATCCAAATGAATGGTACAATCTTGCAATCGTTCATTCACCTTATAAGTATTATTTGCACGACGATTTTTATGAAGGAGATGGTGAGGCGACGCAACCAGAATTAGAGATGGATGAGCATAAACTTGCACCCGCGCCTACTTTAGAAGAAGTTCGCTCAAACTTTAAAAACTTACTTGATTACACAATGACTCGATGGTTTCTTCAAGAAGAAGAAATTGAAGCTCTTAATATGTACGATAAAAGCGAAATATTAGATGCTGTTATGAACCGCTTTTCTAACACGATAAATGGTGTAATTAAAACTCGATTACTCGAGATTGTTATATGTGTATTAGGAGAAAATGCCTCTGATTGGATAAGAAAACTGTGGAAGGAATTTGATGAAGATTTAATTGCACCTCTTTCACACGCTGCCGCTTACTGTTTACCATTTGAAGAAGCATTCCCTTTAGTAATAGAAAAGCTAAAATCAGTATTAGAATGTGAGCTTCCGACCACTTCCTTCATTTGTTTACATTCTTTTCAATCCTCAGCAATATTGGATTGGATAGAGGAAAATGCAGTATCATTTCATAGCGATTGGGGACGATTAGCTGCAGTATCACAACTAACTTGGACGCGGATTAAATCTTGGCTAACAAAAGGACAACCATTAAGTTTAATAGCACTGGAAGCAATGGTTAACTGCATACCTTCAAATGAAGATATAATATATGAAATGAATCCCAAAATTTTATTAACAGATCCTTCAGAAATAGAGTCTATTTTAATAGCATACAAAGAAAAAGACAGTGTTTCTAATGTTAAAACAAGTGTTGAAACTATTTTAGAAAACAAAACGGTAATATTTCAACATGCGAATCCTTTACAAATATCTATCAAGAAGAAACCAAAAGACTTTTTAGTTATGGATGGCACAGTACAAATTCATGAAAACAGACTGGATGAATACGTAGAATTCATTAATACAAACAACTATACCCAAGTTTACATTAATGACCTTAGGTATAGTATGGAGCATCTTGATTTTCTAGAACGCTGTCCGCAAATCGAAGCGCTACAAATTAATAGTACCTATATTACCGATTATTCAGCTTTATATAAATTAAAAAACTTAAACTCTTTATCACTAGAAGAACCACAAGTCCCTTTAAACTTAACAGCACTAGAAAGCTTTAAAAATATAGAGGAACTTTACATACAGTGGAATAAAAACATTACAGGGTTCGAATCTTGTTCTAACTTAAAAGAACTATACATTTGGAAATACAAACCGAAACAAAAAAACCTTGAAGAATTAATGTCTTTACAAAACCTTGAAAAACTAAGAATTACACAAGGGAACATTAACTCATTAAAAGGATGTAGAGCATTTCCTAAATTAAAACATTTAGAAATCAATTATGTAAGAAATTTAGAACATATTGATGAAATTGAAAACAATGCTTCAACTTTAAAATACGTCGAATTCGATCATTGCAGTAAAATTAAAAATCACGACTATTTGCGTTATTTAACAGAGTTAGAAACACTCATTCTATCAAGTTGTGGTAACATACAAAATCTACAATTCATTAAAGAGCTACCACGGTTAAAGCATTTTAGCTTCGTGGATTCTACTATTGTAGACGGCAATTTAGAGCCTTGCATCGGAATTGATTTTGTTGGCTTTAATAATAAGAGGCATTACAGTCATAAGTTTAACGAATTAAACCCAGATTTTTCATACTAGCATAAAGAAAAACAGGCTAATAGCAGCCTGTTTTTCTTTACACTTCCTCTACCACTCTTTCCCTTCTCTTTTTACTCAAAGCCTTGCCTTCCCAAAATAACAAACTTACTAAAGCACAAACTAAAATAATTGGCACACTCGCTTTATATAAATCTGTAAAACTCATAGCCATCTGATTCTTAGCATAATGATTCACATCATTCAAAAATGCGAGTACCTCTTTCTTCATACTTTCCTCTTGTCTTTCAACTTCTTTTGTCACTTGACTCATAACTTCTTCTCTTTTTACATCTCTATATTCTACTGGAACTCCGCTTAATACTTCATCCACCTTTTGGTGAATTAATTCTTCTTTTTTCTCTTTATTTAGCCCTACAAATGTTCCATTTTGTTTCTTTTCTATATTTGTTTCTATACTTTGTTTCTCTATCTTTTCTTTTGTTACTTGTAATATTTCAGTTTGCTGAGCACTATCCACATGAATATTACGCACTTTTTCTTCTGCATAACGATATACATTCTCTTTATTTACAGATAAGTTGTGTGTTAAGTTAGATACAAATATCGCTACTGCTAATACAATACCTACTTGACGTAACATCGATACGACAGTTTGAGAAGCAGTTAATAATTCCCCTTCAAACGAAGATGCACTTAAAACTGTAATTGGTCCCACTACTAAACCATATCCAACACCTAATATCATACACGGAATAATAATTTCTATATTTGTTGAATTGACGTCAATCATTTGCAACCAATAGTAGGATAGGCCCATAACAAGAAACCCTGACAAAATAATAGTTACTTTTCCAAGCTTTTTAATTAAAGTTGCTGCAACAGGAGAGATAAAAAATATCATCGCTGAAATAGGTGTCACTAGAAAAGCAGCTTCAATTTCCGTTCGGTGCTGTATTTTTGTCAAAAAAGTTGGAAGCAATACAGTAACGCCAATTAAGAATAAATTACTCAATATAACAACGATAGATGCTCCGACAAACATTCGATCTTTAAATAAATTTAAATTCACCATTGGATTATGAATCTTTCGTTCCACTAAAACAAATAGAATAAGAGAAATAGTGCTAATTGCATAACAAGACAAAGCAATATTACTTTGCCATCCCCATGTATTACCTTTTACTAGTATGAGAGTAAAAGAGAAAATCGCTGAACTACTTAATATAAGCCCAATCCAATCAATTTTTGAGATAATACGTTCTTCATTTTTTATTTGTAGCATAATACAGCATAAAATGATTCCAAGAATACAAATCGGAACATTGACGAAGAATACCCATCTCCAGCCTACATTTTGCGTAATAATCCCGCCTATTACTGGACCAATTGCAGCTGACAACCCCTGTGTTACTCCTAAAATGCCAAGTGCAACATGTCTCTTTGCTAATGGCATAGCCGATACACCTATTACCATACTCGTTGGAAATAAAATTGCAGCACCAATACTTTGTATAAAACGAGAAAAAATAAGAAAATCGCCTGTATTAGCAAAAGCACAAAGCACTGATCCACCACCAAAAATAATTAAACCGAGAATATACACCTTTGCTTTCCCAAAAATATCAGCTATCCGTCCTAGCGGGATTGCGAGTACTGCAATCGTCATTGTATAAACATTTAATACCCAAGACATCTTCTCTAATGAAGTATTTACACTCGATTGTATTGCTGGTAAAGCTATATTCATAATCGTTGTATCAATCATACAAAGAAAAATACCTAAGCACATTAAAAAGACAATCTTAATACCCTTTGACTGCTCCATGTTAATCTACCCCTTTATTTATTGCGAACACAGTTTCTATTCTTTTGTTTTATTGCTTTCTTTCACTTCTAATTGCTGTAACTTCCTCTTCAACGTCTCTACTTGTGCACTATATGATGCAATACCTACATCGAGCGAAATTTCTTCAACGAAAGTAATACCTTCTCTCCATTGTTCATATTTCAAACGAAGATCTGCAATGTACGCTTCTTTCCTTTCAATTTCGTCTTCAATCCATTTTTTTATCGCCTTATGATCACTATAATTACCAAAATACATCCTCATTAAAAAATCTGAACGTAAAACGTCTTTCTCTACATCCGTTTGCATGTATTGATAAAACTCTTCACGCCCTTCATCTGTAATAAAGTACATTTTCTTATTCGGTTTCCCTTCTTGCATAACAACCTCTTTTTTTATTTTCCCCTCTTTTTCTAATTGTCTTAAAGTTGGGTAAATCATTCCAAAGCTTCCATCAAAAAAATGAGTAAATACATCTTCAAACAAAATTTTAATATCATAACCAGACAATTCTTTTTCCATTAATAAACCTAAAACAACATCTCTTCCCTTCAAAATAAGACCCCCACATAGCATATAATCAATAATCATATTAACAATGTTAATATGATTATTGATTATATACCTTATTCTGTAAATTGTAAAATGTTTCTAACTAAAAAAGCTGCCCTGTAATTTGGTTTTTCCAAATTACAGGACAGCCTCTCTTCATATTTCCTACACAAAACTTTTTACTATTTAACTCCTACATCTTGCATAGATTCAGTTTCCTTTTTCTTACCTTCTTTTATTTCATAGTAATAAGAAGGTAATTCTATATTATGCTCTAAGAAATAGTCCTCAATTAATGTAGTAATCACTTTCAATGTTTTCAAACGAGCGTATAATTTATCATTACTCGCAATAATATTCCATTTAGCATTCGGCTTATTTGTTTCTTCAAACATATCTTCCATTGCTTCGACATACTCATCCCATTTTTCACGATTACGCCAGTCTTCGTCTGTAATTTTCCATCTTTTAAGAGGGTTGTTCTCTCTTTCTGTAAATCTTTTTAATTGTTCGTCTTTACTAATATGATAGAAAAACTTTCCGATTATGTAATGATCATCAGTTAATAGTTTTTCGAAATCATTAATTTCACCATACGCTCTCGTCCACTCTTCCTTTGTGGCGAACTCTTCAACACGTTCAACTAATACACGCCCATACCAAGAACGGTCGAATATAGTAATTTGCCCATATTGAGGAAGTTTCCGCCAAAAACGTTGCAAATAATGATACCGTTTTTCATGAGGAGCAGGCGCGCCAATTGGATTTACTTGGAATCCACGCGGATCAAGATGTTCAGTCACTCGCTTAATTGCTCCGCCTTTACCTGCTGCATCCCAACCTTCCATAACGAGCATAACAGCGATTTTTTCTTCTTTTAAAATTTGCTGCAATGCTAATAAGCGCATTTGATATTTTTCGAGTTTTTTATTGTACTTAGATTTTGATTCAATTCTTTTCGTTACATCTACTTTAGCAAGATGTCCATTTTCCATAAAACAAATCCCCCTTGTTGTATGACAATGTTATTTTAACATATTATTGGGAATTTTTTCATATTAATACACCTCTTGATTCACGTTTTCAATGAAGAACAGAAATGATAAATCACATCTGCAAATACTTTATAGCAACATCATCAAAGAACGTATATTCCTATTAACTCTTTTCGATAATTACCTTCTAAATTATATATTCATTGATTTTGCCTCACATCGGCTCAATGCTACATAACATGCTCCATATACACCGGCATCATTATGTAATGATGCTAAAGCGATGTTCGTCTTATTTTGATAAATGTCCATTACTTTGTCGTGGAACCTTTCCTGAATTTCTCTCAAAAATGGTTCACCTTGTTCTGTAATACCTCCCCCTATAATAATTAATTCGGGGTTGAACATATGGGTAATATTCACTAAACCAGTAACAACATACTGCAAAAACTGATCATATACATTTTTCGCCAACTGCTCTCCTATATATATACGTTCTATAATTTCTTCACCTGTAATTGTACCTATCTCTATTCCTTGTATTTTAGATGCTTCTTTATATTGACGAATCAGCGCCGAAGTCGATGCATACCTCTCGTAACACCCTGCTCCACCGCAACTACATTTTTCTCCATTATGAAGAATTATCATATGGCCAAGCTCTCCGGCTAGCCCTTTTGCTCCCTGAAGCAATTGGCCATTTGTAATAATCCCACTACCAATCCCGGTTCCAAGTGTTATTAAAACAATATGTTCTTTACCTCTCCCCGCTCCTTTCCACATTTCACCGAGACAAGCTGAACGAACATCATTTTCAACAGTTGCCACGTACCCTGTCTCACTATAAATGTAATCTGCTATTTTTGTACCACTATATCCCGGAATATTAGCAGAAAACATAACTTCTCCTTTTATATTATCAATAATCCCACATGATGATATACCAACAGAATGAATTGTATAACTCTTTTCAAACTCATGTATTACTTCACAAATGCGATGCAAAATTTCTTTTTTTTGATTTTGTCCTGGTGTGTTTATTTTTCCTTGTTCATATACTATTCCTTGTTCATCAATCATTGCATATTTAATAAAAGTTCCTCCAATATCAAAACAAGCAATACACTTCACCATATTTCTCCCCTCCCTACTTTTACACAATTGTAATTTCATTATAGAATTTCTCTACAGTTTTAAGCTGTATATAACCTGTTGCTTGCTCAGCTGCATTCGCCATTCCACACGCCACTGCTAATCGAAGTGCATCCTTTACCTCATACCCCTTTGCGAGTGCAAACGTTATTCCTGCTACCATTGCATCTCCCGAGCCAACAGCATTGATAGAGTTTATTTCTGAAATAATTGCCCTAATGCTTTCAACTTTCGTGATAAGTATCGCCCCTTCTCTTCCAAGTGACAGAAGAACATACTGCACGCCTCCCTCGCATATTTTAGTTGCTTCCGCAATCATTTCTTCCTGTGATACATGCTCCTTTTGAAGCAACTGGCAAATTTCTTGCCTGTTTGGTTTAATTAAGAATGGCTTTCCTTGTATGCCATGAAATAATGGCTCTCCACTTGTATCTAATATAAATTTCTTACCATTTTCAGCAGCTTTTTGTGCCAACTGTTTATAAAATGAGTTTGGGATACCCTTAGGTAAACTTCCCGATGCAACAATAAACTCAAAATCTTTTACTATTCTTTCATATTTTTTTATAAAAAGAGCTATTTCATCCTCCGAAATAGCTGGACCTACTTCTAATACTTCAGTAGCCGAAGCAGAATTTTTTGTTACTAACGCTAAACAATTGCGAGTTTCTTCTTTCACGGAAACAAACTCATCTATAATTGATAGTTCTTTCAATTCTCCTCTTATGAACTCACCATTTCTACCACCAAGTAAACCAATACCTGTTACCGCTTCTCCTAGCAACCGAATTACTCTCGATACATTAATTCCTTTTCCACCCGCAGTTTTTTCATAGTCCTTCGTGCGATGCACTTTGTGTGGTTTTAATTCTCCTAATTCATATCGCATATCAACAGATGGATTCAATGTAATTGTCGCAATCATAAAAATATCTCCCTACACTCGATTCAAACTTTTGCACATCTTTATTTTATCCGCAACAAGTTGTTTCATGGCCAGAATTGCATCTGAAAAATATTTACGCGGGTCATTTTCTTCTGGATTAGTATGTAAATAATGGCGTAATGCTGTTACAAATGCAATTTTTAATTCTGTGGCGATATTCACTTTACAAATTCCTAAGCGAATTGTTTCTTGGACTAGACTGTCCGATAATCCAGATGCTCCATGTAGTACAAGCGGAATATCAACTTGCTTCCGAATTTTTGTTAATCTTTGTAAATCTAATTTTGGTTCCCCTTTATATAGCCCGTGAGCCGTCCCAATTGCAACTGCTAGTGAATCAATGTTGGTACGTTCTACAAATTCTTTCGCTTGATAAGGATCTGTATAAATTGAGTTTTCTACTATTATATCTTCTTCTATTCCTAATAATTGCCCTAACTCAGCTTCTACTGTTGCTCCATATTGTTTTGCATACGCCACAACTTCCTGAACAATCTGAATATTACTTTCAAACGGATGATGTGATGCATCGATCATAATAGAACGAACTCCTAAATCGATACAATTTTTAATATCTTTTATATCTTCATGATGATCCAAATGTAGGCTGATTGGTATATCATATCGCTTCCTTGCTGCTTCAATCATATACAAAAGATATTCTTTTCCCATATATTTTATCGTACCTGGTGTAGCAGCAATAATAACAGGTGACCTAAGTTCTACTGCGGTTTCAATTACCGCTTTTAAAGTTTCTAAATTATGAATATTAAAAGCAGGAACCGCATAGCCATTTTCTTGTGCATTTCTCAGTATAAATTGAGTTGAAACAAGCATATTCTCAAATCCTTTCTTTTTTCTTTTTATATTTCATTTCTCCCCCGACAAATGTCCCTATAAGGTTTAAATCCTCTGTTAATATAAGAAAATCAGCTCTTTTCCCTGGTGCAATACTTCCAATTTCATTGTCAACTCCAATACTTTTAGCCGGTATTAGCGAACCCATATGGACGCTTTCCCATAACGATGCATTTGTCCATTTCTCCATATTCTTCACACCATCAATAAATCGAAGTGTGCTTCCCGCTAAAGATCCCGCCTCTGTTCGGGCAATTCCTTCTTTTACATGGACAACAAATTCCCCTAAATTATATGCACCATCCCCTAATAAGCCCGCTCGCATACAGTCACTAACTAAACAAGTTTTATCATATCCTTTACATTTATATAAAATATTCACTACACTCGGATGGACATGATGTCCATCTGGAATGATTTCACCATACACACCCTCAGTAGAAAGTACTGCCCCAACAACGCCAGGTTCACGATGATGTAACCCCTTCATTCCATTAAACGTATGCACAAAGATTGTCGCTCCTGCCTGAATCGCTTTCTGACATACCTCATAGTTTGCATTCGTATGACCAATTGCTACACGGATATTCTTTTTCACAGCTTGCTGTATAAACGCAATAGCACCTTTTCTCTCTGGTGCCATTGCAATTTTTTTAACCGTCCCTTCTGATGCAATAATCCACTCCTCTAATAATTCAATAGTTGGATCAATAAAATACTTTGGGTTTTGTGCACCTTTATAGACTTCCGTAAAACAAGGTCCCTCAAGAAAAGATCCAATAATACTTGCCCCTGCCACTCCCCTCTTTTTTGCATGAGCTATATTCTTTAAGGATCTTACTGTATTTTCCAAAGAATCAGTTAATATAGTTGACAAAAAGCTCGTAACACCATTTTCCAATAACATAATAGAAATATTATTTAACGATTCATATGTGCTATCCATTACATCATGTCCCGCTACACCGTGAATATGCGTATCAACAAATCCTGGAGAAATAATACTTCCTTCAAAATCCATTACCAGCACTCCGTCTACTGTTTCTTCAACATGTTTTAGAAAGTAGCCATTTACAATATGTAAATATCCACTTTCACAAACACCATCTTCTAGTAGATACATAGATGCTTTGACGTAATAATTCATAAATTGCTATTCCTTTCCTTTATAAGGATGTACTGTTACCCCTTGAACGATACGATTTACACTTCCACTCGGACAAGGATTATCTGGAGTAATCCCTAACGCAATAGATTTATATAGCGCTAAAATTTGACCATATAATATATAAATGAACGTGATATATATGTCATCTTTCATGTCTCGCCCATCATTACATAAAAACGTATTACAATGCTGCCTTGCTTCCTGATTATCTTGATGCGCTATAACAATAATCTCGCTTCTTTCTTTCTCTTGAAAAATCTCTTTTAATAAATCAAGATCATATTTTTTCGTATGTTCATCATTAGATAAAAATAATACAACAACTGTATCCTTATCTAAAATTGATTTCGGTCCATGTCTAAACCCAAGCGGTGTGTCAAACATAACTGGGATACGCCCAGCAGTTAACTCTAAAAATTTTAAAGCAGCCTCTCGAGAAAGTCCTTCAAATACGCCTGATCCTAAAAATACAATTTTACGAAATTCTTTTTCTGCAATTCTTTGAATTTCTCGTTCTTGTTTTTCGATAACATCTTTTCCTAAACTTACAATATCCATAATGCTAGATTCTAAAAGGTGGATATGATTATAGTTACATAACATAAGCGCACTTAACATCATAGAGGTAAAACTTCCTGTCATCGCGAACCCTTGATCATTTGCCTCCTTCGGCATATACATAACAAAAGAGTTCTCTTTATGTTGAAATTGCTTCGCTAAATTTCCTTCTTCATTACATGTTAAAATAATATGATAAACTGAATGAATAATTTGTTCTCCTAACTCAACTGCCGCTACACTTTCTGGACTATTACCAGAGCGGGCAAAAGATACTAAAATTGTTGGGATGTCTGGCTGAAGATAGTAATAAGGACTTGAGACTATATTTGTTGTCGGAATACTTTCAATGTGCATTTTCTTTAAATTTGTTATTCTTTTGATATACGGAACAATTGTGTCTCCAACAAAAGCGGATGTCCCTGCACCAGTGAAAATAACTCGCACTTGTTCATGCTTTCTTGAAATACGTGAAAAGAAATCTATAATTTCATAATGATTACTTTGAAAATTCGAATATACTTGCTCCCAAAGATCTGGCTGTTGTGCAATCTCTTTCGCTGTAAAACATGCTCCATATGTTTCTCTTACTTCATCATTTGCATGTAATAACATTTGAGACCCCCCTTAATATTAGTTCACATCTTATCACGTCATCATTACCAGTTGAATTACAATAAGTATAATTATACTTATTGTAATTCAACTGTATAAGTAAATTTATCTCCTCTTGCAATTGTCTGTGTGTATTCGATTATATTTTCTTTCGCATATGCAATCCGTTCTAGTGATAAAGATGGTTCATTCTCTTCAATTTGTAGCCATATTGCATGCTCTTTTTCTGCTGCAATCGCTTTGAAGCTTTCTGCTGCGCGCGTGATATGGACTTGATATTTTGTACGGAAAATCTCATACATTGGTGTTTCTTCTAACTCTTTCTTCGTTAAATATGGAAAGAACTTTACAGGAATATAAGATGTTTCAAATAGCATTGGTTCTTTATCAGCTAACCTTAGTCTAGTGATTTGATACACCTCTTCTTCAAAATTAAGATTCATAATTTTCGCTATTTTCTTATCGCAATGAATAATGGAAAATGATACGACGGTTGATGACGGAACTTTTCCAAACTTTTTCATTTCTTCTGTGAAACTATAAAAACGAACAAGACTTTGATTAAATACACGAGGTGAGACAAAACTACCTTTACCATGTTTTTTATAAATATATCCTTCTTTTTCTAATTCCTGCATCGTCTGTCTCACTGTTGTTCTACTTACATCATGAATCTCACATAACTCCCGTTCGGATGGAAGCTTATCATGTTCTTGTAAATTCCCAGTTTCAATTTGTCCTACAATAATATCCATTAATTGATAATATAATGGTGTTCGATTATCTTTTACAATCATGTTTTACTCCCTCATCTATAAAGTTGTTATAACCAGTTTATGGCTATTATATCGAATGAAAATAGGAATTACCATCACTTTCTCACATACGAAGATAAGCTTATTCCATCGGTAAAAACTCATTTCAACTGTACGTTTAGTTTGTCCCTTTATATGCACTTTTCTCACTTCGCTGGATTCATCGCTTCTTTTAACCCTGTCACATATTGCTTAAGAGATACCGTTTCACCCGTTATTCTTGATCTTTCAGCTGCAAAAGCAATCAAATGACTATTTGCCGAAGTCATTGCAGACGTTAAACTTTCTGTTTTATTGCTTTTTACTTTTTCGATGAAATCAGTCATAATTGCATTATCTGCTCCCATATGTCCACCTTCTTTTGTTTCTGGGTAAACCGTTTCAACCTCACCAGAAAAATATTTGACCTTCAATTCATTTAGTACATCATGACCATGAATTTCACCATGTGTGCCCATAATTTTAAACGTACGGCAACACTCTTTCGTAAATGCAGACATTGTAAAAGCAACTGTTACATCATTATCAAACAGCAAATTTACAACTTGATGATCCACAACATCATTGTCACAATGGTACACACAACGCCCATAAGGTCCTTTTTTTAGTGCCTCCAGTCTATTTTCAATACTTGTATCAATAGAAACTACATTCGCCGGCCATTCATCTCTCTCATGTAAATACCACTTTAAAGCAGAATATTGGCAACTTTCCTCAACTTCACAACCATCTGTACATCGTAGCGTCGAACCCTTAGGTGCATGTTCAGATTTAAAATGAGTCAAACTTCCAAAAGATGAAATCTTTTCACATTCTGCACCAACAAGCCATTGTAGCACATCCATATCATGACAACATTTTTGCAAAATCATCGGACTAGATTCAGACTTATTACGCCAATTCCCTCTTACAAAGCTATGTGCTTGATGCCAATGACCGACATTTTCATTCCATTGAATCGAAACAATCTCCCCTATCTTCTTTTGATCAACAATTTCTTTTAAAGTCCGATAAAATGGTGCATACCTTAATACGTGACATACTGTTAATAACACGTTATATTTCGTTGCAGCCTCTGCAATTTCCAATGCCTCTATAGGGCTTGGTGACATTGGCTTTTCTAATAAAATTTTGTATCCCTTCTCAATTGCTTGCATAACAGGTTTATAATGAAACCGATCAGGCGAACAAATAAGCAATACATCACAAAGCTTTTCTTTCGCTAATAACTCTTCCCATGTTTCAAATTGCATATTTTCCGAAACGCTATGCATTTCAGAGAATTTCCGTCTTTTTGCATTATCCAATTCTGCAACTGCAACAAAGGTTATCTCTGTTGGATGTTCTAACGCATAAGAAGCATAAGCGTACATTCCACGACTTCCTGCCCCAATTAAGGCCGCTGTAATCATAAGTATCCTCTCCTATTCTATTATTCTTATTTTCCGCCTGTAATTGTAATTCCTTCAATAAATTGTTTTTGCAAAAATATAAACAATAACAACATTGGTAAAATCGCTAAAAATGATCCTGCCATTAACACCGGATAGTTTGTTGCATATTGTCCCTGTAGTGAAGATAAACCAACTGACAATGTCATCATATCTGGTGAATTATTTACAATCATCGGCCACATCAATTCATTCCAAGACCAAAGTGTTGTAAATATACCAAGCGCAATTAAACCTGGTTTTGCAAGTGGCAGCATAACATACCAATAAATTTGGAAATGATTGCAACCATCTAATCTTGCTGCTTCTTCTAGTTCCTTTGGAACACCCATAAAAAACTGACGTAATAAAAAGGTACCAAATGCACTAAATAACCCAGGCACTATTACTGCTTGTAATGTATTCAACCAATCCAGTTTTACCATAATTAAATATTGCGGGAGTAAAAATACTTGAGCTGGAACCATTAGGACAGAAAGGGTTAGTAAAAACAATATATTTCTACCTGGAAATTGTATTCTAGCAAAAGCATAAGCTGCTAATGAGCATAAAAATAACTGACCGACCGTTCTAGCTATTGTAACAATTAAAGTGTTCATCATAAATTTTAAAAATGGTAATAAGTTGAATACTTCCGTATAGTTACTCCACATAAATTGAGACGGGATAATAACTGGTGGAACTTGAACGGATTCTGCATATGTCTTTAGAGACGTTAATATCATCCAAATAAAAGGACCAATGGTTAATAAAGCACCTATGATGAGCATTGCATGAATCATAATCGTATTTTTATTGACTGCACCTACTCTTTTATTCATCATAATGCACCCACTTTTTCTGTAATATCATTTGAATCGCTGTAATGACTAATATAATAATTAATAATACAACTGCTATGGCTGCCGAATATCCTTTTTCATTTAAAATAAAGGCATTTTGATAAAATAAATAAACAATAGATTGTGTGTTTTCAATTACATTACTTGTTCTACCAATCATCATAAAGATGAGATCGAATACTTGAAATGCTCCAATTAAAGACATAATCGTTACAAAGAAAATAACTGGTGATAAAAGTGGCAATGTAATCTTAAAAAAAATTGTAATTGGCCGGGCTCCATCCATAATTGCTGCTTCATAGTATGTTTTAGGGATGTTTTGGAGACCTGATAGAAAAATAACCATGTTATACCCTATCCCACCCCAAATCGCAACTATAACAATTGAATATAATGCAATGTTTGGATTGGTAAGCCAATTAGGACCATCAATTCCAAACCATGATAATATGTAATTGAGTAGCCCATAGTCAGAATTATAGATCCATTTCCATACCATCGCGATTGCAGCCGGCATTGTAATAACAGGTAAAAAATATAATGTTCTATAAAGGGATTTCCCTTTAATGTTTTGGTTTAATAGTACTGCTAGTATGATGGATAAAAATATACCAATTGGAACGGTAAGTACGATATAAATAAATGTATTTTGAAATGCCTTTCCTAAATCTTTATCAGTAAACATCTTTTTATAGTTTTCTAATCCAATCCATTCATAGCTACCAAACGCATCCCACGCTGTAAAACTAAAATAAATATTTTGCAAAATTGGCCACATATAAAAAATGAATAACCCTAACATAGTTGGGGCAATCATGATATATGCCCATATATAATCTAATTTCTTTTTCTTTTTATATTTTTTTTGTATTTGTGTGTTTTTTTGATCCACTATCTTTATTGATAGATTCTCCATCTCTTCACTCCTCCCATAATTTTTGATTTAAAGCAAGGAGAGGATCCCTCTCCTTATTTTTTAGAAAGAATTTCATTTGCTTTCTCTGTTAATTCTTTTGTTGCTTCTTCAACATTCACCTCTCCTCCCCATACTCTTTTTAATGTTTTTGTTTCCTGCTCCCATAAAGCCCCTGTATTTTTCACACTTGGTAATGGGTAAGAATAGTCGACTCCAGTGATATACGCTTGTAAATTCAAGTTTGGAACGGATTTAACCCATGCTTCTTGTGTTCCATTAAAAGCAGGAATGACTGTTCCAGTTTCTGCAAATACATCTGCGGCCTCTTTAGAACCTAAATATTTTATAAATTCCCAAGCTGCATCTGGATATTTTGTTTTCGCTGAGATAACATTTGCTAGACCATGAATCATAACAGCTCTTTCTTTCCCTTTTGGCATAACAGCAATATTTAAATCAGGATTTTTCTTATATTCTGGTACCATCCATGGCCCATCAAAAATCATCGCTACTTTACCTGATAAAAACAAATCAGATGCTGTTGTCTCTGTCATTTGAGCAAATGTTGGTGATAATCCTTCTTTAATAAAACTAATGTTATAATTAAGTGCGTCAATTGCTTCTGGTTCATTAAATCCAACTGTTTTTTTATCTTTAGCAAGAACATATCCTTTGTTTTGGTAAATAAGATCATAATAGCCACCTTGATTACCCATCGCTGCTGCAAATCCCCATACATTTTTTTCCTTTTTCGTCAATTTCTTCGCTGTTTCTTTCATTTTCTCCCAGTCCCATGAATCATCTGGATAAGCTACTCCAGCTTCATCAAATAATTTTTTATTGTACCAAAGTGCCGTTGTATCAAAATCTTTTGGAATACCATATGTTTTATTATCCACTGTATATAAATCAACTAAAGATTTCG
Source organism: Bacillus sp. RC252 (assembly GCF_044909215.1). Taxonomy (NCBI): domain Bacteria; kingdom Bacillati; phylum Bacillota; class Bacilli; order Caryophanales; family Bacillaceae; genus Bacillus; species Bacillus sp. RC252. Next base: position 97,508 of record NZ_JBIYDV010000005.1, read on the forward strand.
GATAATTTTCTAGTTTATACTTATCCTTTTTCGCTTTATCATCCAAAGGCATCAATACTTTTCCCGAAGCGTATTTCACGAAATTTGGTCCATTCATCCAAAATACATCTGGCAATGCATTTCCTGTTGCTGCTGTTTCAAGCTTCTGAAAATACTGCCCATACGCTGTTAATTCTATTTTCACTTTAATATTCGGATGTTTTTCATTAAACTGTTGAACCACTTTCTCCACTGCTGGTAGTTGTTTCTTATCCCAAAGTGCATACCGTAATTCTACTTTTTCATCTTTAGATGACGTGTTAACCTTTTCGCCACTATTAGAACATCCCACTACCGCCAATAGCAATACTGACAAAAAGAAAATAAACCACTTTTTCATCCCATTCCCTCCTCTATAAACAATCATCTATATAACAAAATCTTTACTTACGTTTCTTGTAACTCACTGATGATAAATTAAACTAATAAAAGCAACTTTACAAAAGGTCTGAAACGCCTTGTTAATAAAGCGTTTATAAACTTAATTTTATTAATCTATAAAGACAATGCTCTTCTCTCCCTTCTCTATCAATTTAAGTAGACTTATGTCATTATCAGTTGAAGGAATAAACTATCATTGATATATTATTTATACATATACCAATTCGATAACGACATGATGTTGTCATTACCAGTTGTTATGAAGTATAACACTATCACTTTTTCCTTCGCAATATATTTTCTGAATCTTTTGATTTTTTTATTGATTATATTCTATTTAATTTTATATGCCGCTAACATAAGTAGAAATATTTTTCTAATCCATTACCCCTATAAAATTTGTTATTAATAAATAATATAAAAATAAGGAGTGTTTATATGATTCAACAATTAAAAAGATATTACGATAAAGATATAAAAATTAATGAAGCAATACTTTCTGAAGATTTTAGTTGGTTTTTAATTGACGGGAATAGAGTAGGAATTCGTAAATCTCGCTTACACCAAAGGGAGTGTCAACTACTTTCCTCTCTCTTAACTCCCCTCTATACTGACACATGTTTTGAAACAGAAAAAGAAAAGTATTGGCACGAAGCGTTATATCAAAGTAAAGATATTCAAATAACATCTGTGCGCTTTTTACACTTCTTCACAACGCATCCTATAGTGGAACGTGATGAATTTCATAATGCTTTACAGTCGATACTTGATTTTGATACCCCTACAATATGGGAAACTTCACAAACTGGAGTTCTCATCTTAGCAGAGAATATATCTGAATATAGATTGCAAACAGCCCTTGATACGCTAGAAACAGATTTTTTTATATCCTTATCCTTTTTTGTCGGCAGACACTACACCCAAACAAATCAAATTTCTCACCTGTATCAATGGGAGCGAAATTTATTTTCTTTTCTTTCTCCCTATTTATCAAAGAAAATTACATATATTGAACAACTCCTTCCTTACCAATTAATGATCTCATTACCAAAAGAAAAGAGGGAAAAATATACACATCATTTATTAGCGCAGGTTTCCAGTGATAAAGAACTAATAGAGAGTGTTAAAGTATTCTTCCAATGTAATTTAAATGTATCACTTGCTGCCAAGCAATTATATTTGCATCGAAATACCTTACAGTATCGAATTGATAAATTTATTGAAAAAACAGGTTTGAATATAAAAACATTTGAAGGTGCTGTGGCTGTTTATATGGCCTTTCTTTCTTTGAACATCTCGTAATTTTGCATAAAAAAAGTAACATTTTTTGTGCAACTTGCCGATTCATCTTGCGACTAAAAAGACTTATAATTCAATTAATTATAGAAATAGAGGTGATTCATAATGGCAGAACTCGTATTAGATCACATTTTCAAATTGTATGACAATAAAACAACTGCTGTTTCTGATTTCAATTTACATATCCAAGATAAAGAGTTTATTGTATTTGTTGGTCCTTCTGGTTGTGGAAAATCAACTACTTTGCGTATGATTGCAGGTTTAGAAGACATTTCTGATGGCTCATTTTATATTGATGGAAAACTTATGAATGATATCGCTCCAAAAGATCGTGACATTGCTATGGTATTTCAAAATTACGCACTATATCCACATATGTCTGTTTATGATAATATGGCGTTTGGTTTAAAACTGCGAAAACTACCAAAAGATGAAATCAATCGTCGTGTAACAGAGGCAGCAAAGATATTAGGACTTGAAGATTATTTAAAACGAAAACCAAAAGCATTGTCAGGCGGGCAGCGGCAGCGTGTTGCATTAGGAAGAGCTATCGTTCGTGACGCAAAAGTGTTTTTAATGGACGAGCCTCTATCCAATTTAGATGCTAAATTACGTGTAAGTATGCGTTCAGAAATTTCTAAACTTCACCGCCGTTTAAACACAACTACTATATATGTAACACATGACCAAACAGAAGCAATGACAATGGCATCACGCCTTGTTGTTATGAAAGATGGTATCATTCAACAAGTTGGTACACCTAAAGAAGTATATGATACTCCTGAAAATGTTTTTGTTGGCGGATTCATTGGTTCTCCGGCCATGAATTTTTTTATCGGAACATTGAAAGATAACTATTTTTATATAGAAAACATTCGTTTCAAGGTACCTGAAGGACAATTGAAAAAATTACAGAAAAAAGGGTATAGCGAGAAAACACTTATACTTGGTATTCGCCCAGAAGACATTCACGATGAACCAATTGTCCTTCAATCTTCTCCTGACTCGACTGTCGAAATTACAGTTGAAGTAGCTGAGTTATTAGGTGCTGAGACTATGCTACATGGAAAACTTGTAAATCAAAGTTTTGTTGCACGAATCAACGCTCGATCAGAACCGAAAGCTGGCGATAAGCTTTCAGTAGCATTTAGTCTAACAAAAGCACATTTTTTTGATATTGATACAGAACAACGTATACGTAACAACTAAACATGTCTAATTGGCCGTTCCCAGCTTAGTTGGGTATGCAAACAAGCTGTGCAGAAAAATCTCTACACAGCTTCTTTCTCTAATTCCCCTTTATAAATACTATTTATCATCACTTTAATAGTATTTATCCATTGACACATCCTCTTTACTTTTTAACATTCTGTTGTTGAGTTGAAACGTTTCTAATATTTTTTCCCCTTCCTCTGTTGAATGCAAAATAAAAATATATAGTGTTGCAACAAAATAGCACATACACTTCATAATTCAATAGCACCTAATTATAAAATAATCGAAATACATATTCCCCACTTTTCATGTACAATCCCTAAGCTGATATACATGACTCCAATCATTAAAATATACGGTATATTATCTTAAAAAGTCCAAATAATAACAAATAAATCCATTAAAGAATGGGAGCTCTCTAAAATGAAACGAAAAATAATAACTCTCTTTACGCTTATATGCTTAGCACTACCAATACAAGCTAGTGCATACACATTTCAATCACTACCAATTGCGTCAAAGTCTAAACAGTGGTATATCGAAATTGACAAATCTCATAACTCAAACAAGCAAGCGTTGCAACCAAAACACGGTGTATATGATACGTATAGTTTATTCGTAAAAAACATCGGTAATGATGTCTCAAATGTATCTGTGGAAATACTTGATAACACACCTACATCTAAAGCTACCTTTAATCCTACTTCATCTAATAACAACGTTTCAAAAAGTCATACAAGCTTTGACTACATGGTATTCCCATTAGACTTTAATAGCCATAATTTTAAAGTTGTCATTACTTGGGAAGAAAAGAATTTCTCTTACAACGGTCATCCAGTACATGAGAGTAAAAAAATGAAGCAAACATTTGTGTTTAATGAAGAGTAAGTCCTAATTTGATTAGGGCTTACTCTTTATTTACAAAACCCGATTGAATTGCTTCTGTCACTTCTTTTGCAATATGTATTTTTGTAGCGTCTACACAGATTTTTTTGTCCCAAACATGTACGGAAGGCTCTTCATTAGACAAATGCTTAATTAAGATGAATCGATTATATTTCATTTTATTTTCTATAGGAGTAGCAATATACATCGTGAAATTCCTTGCTTCAAATACCTTTTCTCCCAAAACGTATTTACATCCCAACTCATGTACTACTAAATCATGTAGATTTTCTATAGTCATATACCATCCCCCCTTTTTGCCTACATAATCAATCGAACCGCCGAATACTTGGTACAGACAATGCCATTCCAATTGTTATGAGTACTAAAATAGCTAGCATTATAATTGTTATCTTTCCACCTATTACAGTAGCTAACCAGCCTACCATCACATACCCTAATGGTAATAAAGCAAATGAGCCTAACATATCAAGACTTGCCACTCTTCCAAAAGCTTCTTCTGGTACAAGCTCTTGTAAACTTGTTTCCCAAATAAGCCCAAATATCATAATACCGAATCCTTCAATTGCCATTAATCCAATTAAGGCAGGTGCCCAAGAAACGAAAGGCATAATTAATAACGCCATTCCACTAATTAAAACACCACCATACGCAAGTAATCCTCTCTTATGCCACCGCTTCCTCCCACCAAAAATTAGTGCTGCAATTACAGCTCCAGCACCAGAAGCAGCCATACCTAAGCCATACACGTAAGCTTCAAAATGATGATGAACATTAAACAACCATGGAATTAATACAACGATAATGCCTGCATAACAAATATTAACGAAAGAAAAGACTAGAATGGTAATCCACAACCACGGATGACTTTTTAAAACTAAAATACCTTCCATAAACTCTTGTTTGTAATCGATCTTACTCTTTTCAATGGGTTTTACTTTTTTAAACTTAATTTCTTTTAAAAATAATAAACATAAAAATGATAACAAATACGTTGCTGCATCTAGTCCGAATCCTATCCCTGCAGATGTAACTGATACTATTAACCCACCAAGTGCTGGGCCAATTAATCGTATTCCTTGATTACTCATTTGCGTTAATGCATTAGCTGCATTTCGAATTTCCGGTACAAATACTTTCGCTCTTACAGCTGAATACGCCGGCTGAAATATACCTTCCATAAGTCCATATAACGCTACGAGTACATATAGAAGTGGAATTGTTAAAACGTCCATAAATATAAGCGTTGCAAGTAATAGCATTAATATGCAGCGGATTATATCTGTAAATAACATCAATTTCACCCGGTCAATTCGATCCACGACTAATCCAGCAAACGGTAACGCAAGAATATTAGGAAGCATGTACATTGCCATAGTCATTCCCATTACAACTGTTGAACCAGTTAATGAATACACAACGACTGGCAGAATAACCATCGTTATCGAACTACCTAAAGTCGAAAGTAATTGCCCAATCCATAAAAACTTAAAGTGCGGTGACACTTTAACTGGCAATAACAATTTACCGACATAACCTAAATTTTTCTCTGTTGGTATTTCTCCTTGCATATCTCTCCTCTTTTCAAATTAAGTTAATACCAAAAATAAACACAGAAAATTCAATCTTTAATAACTTTAATTATATATGAAACTGTTAAATTATTGGTAGAAATATAAAAAAGAACATCGTAATGAATCTACACATATTATGTGTTGAATATAAATAAAAAAGGTGTTTTCATATATGAAAACACCTTTCCACTTTATAATTTTAAGTTCTTCTTCAATGTCCAATATTTTTCTGGAGCATTTTCAAGTGAGAATTCTACCCAGCCATTTGGATCTTCACGATATACGTTTACTTTTGTACCATTTTCTAATTTTCCAACTTCATTTTGTGTAACGTTTGGTACACTCTTAATTGGGTTGTTAAACGGGAATGGAACTTGATAGTAAGACCCTACCGACTGAACAGTAGTTTTTGCGTCTTTTGCATAATCTTTATATGGAATTGTTTCGCCTAATGCATCTACATTTAATGTATTAGGGTTTTTCGGTAATCGTTTGACATTTTGATAATCCTTGTTATTGAAAGGCTTAATACGTTCCATAATATTAGCAATTTTGCCAGCCCATTCTTTATCAGTTGAATACATTACATTCATCGCAGGTAATGTGTAACCTTTGAAATACTTAGCACCTTGTTCTAAGTAATTCTTTCTCACATAATCAGCATTGTATGAAATACTTAATCCATAAGATGGTAAATATTTTGCATGTGCGAATGGATCCCAATCATACGCTCGTAGTCCAAATAAATTATGTTTACGATATGCAATTTCTGATTTCCCGTATCCAGACTCTAAGATTGCATGTGCTGCTAAATATAAAGAGTTCACGCCATACTCGTTTTGCGCTTTAATAAAGTCTTGTCCAACTCCAACAAGCGGACTATCGGGATGATATCTTTTAATATAATTATCAATCTCTTGAGCTGTTACATTAGAAGGTAATGTTACATCTAAATCGATATATGATGCCATGGCGTTATATAAAAATTGTGCATATTCTTCACGTGTTAAAACACCTGTTGGATTAAATGCACCTGCTCCATTACCTGCAGCAACACCGTTAGACTCTAATGCACTAATCGCTTCATTTGCCCAATGATCTTTCGGAACATCATTAAATGTATGATTAGCTTTTACTTTTAGTTTAAAGGCTTTCTGTAAAATTACAGCCATTTCAGCACGAGTTAAAGATTCTTTCGGTCTAAATGTTCCTTTACCATCACCTACGAAAATCCCCATATCTGTTAAAGCTAAAATTTCTTTTTGGAACATTGTTGTCCCTTCGTTAATATCAGAGTATGGATTTTTATATTCGCTTTTCGCTTCTGGTTTTAATGCACGATATATTAATGCGGCTACTTGCTCACGATTTACAACATCCCCGAATCCAAACTTACCATTATCATATCCTGCAATAATTTCTTTTGATGTTAAATTAGTAATTGCTTTATACGACCAATGATCTTTCGGAACGTCTGGAAATTCTTTTTCAGCTGCAAATGAAGTTGCCGGAGCCATCACTACTTGAAGTGCGACTGTCACTGCTAACACATTAGAAATAACTTTTTTCATATTTTTTAACACGTTATGTATATGCTTGTCCCGTGTTAACTTGCCTCCCTTTATAATAAAATTTTCCCTATCAAACTAACAAACTCTTAATTAGTCAACAGTAAAAGTATACGTGATACAAATAAACTAATCTACCATTATTTTATTTATAATCATTATAATACGATATATCTTTTTATTTTGATACAAAATTATATAAACTCATATGAAAAGCCCATCTCTATATAGAAGATGGGCTTAGCAAACGATGTTTTTATTTAGCCAAACGATATTTTGAAACATTGAAACCTTTCCACTCATAATAATCTAAAATACCAGCATAAACTGCTTCAGCAGCAATTTGTCTTCCTGATTCTGAAGCCAACTTCTCATAATCTGCACTATTATCTAAAAATGCTAGTTCAGTTAATACTGCAGGCATCTCATTTTCTCTTAGTACATAAAAGTCTTCTGGTTTCGCACCACGATCTCTTGTATCTAGAGCTTTAACTACTCGTTTTTGTATTTTCTCTGCTAACATACGACTATCTTTTTCACGTTCAGTTAATTCTTTCGTTTCAGATCCTTTATAATAAAAAGTCTCCGTTCCATATCCATCATGATTGTTAGAGCCATTTGCATGAATACTTACAAAAATATCTCCATTATGCTCTTTCGCGAACTCTACACGGTTTTTAAGGTCCTCAGGTTGATTTTCACCAAGACGGATATCCGTTTCACGTGTTAACAACACATGGAATGGAGTATTTTTATCTAGTAATTTTTGTAATCTTTTCGATGTATCTAATACAATATCACTTTCATATAATCCTTGTGTCGGCTTCCCAGAATCTTTCCCACCATGACCTGGATCAATAATAATTACTTTTCCTTCTAATGCATCTGGAATTTTAAGAGAATCTGATTTTGCAATAAATTGCGCTGCTTCTGCCTTCGTTACAGTTTTATTAGGTAGCCAAGCTGTACTAGTTACACCTTGTGAAATATTCAATTCTACTAAAATGTTCGCTTTATCTTTTCCCCAACTAGGATTTAAATCTGCAAATTTTGTTGGTAATGGTTGTTTTACTTTCGCATCTAATTTATACGCCCCAACAAGCATCGCTGCCATAGAAACTCGGTCAATTTTACCGTCTGGATCAAAAATCCCGTTTCCTTTCCCTGCAATTACTCCTGCTTTTTCTACAGCGGCAATAAATCGAGTTGCCCAATGAGTTTTAGAATCTGTAAAGGTTGGCTGAGCCGCATTATCAATCGGTAACTTTAAAGTTTGCGCAATAATTGTTGCTGCTTCTGCACGAGTGATTTCTTTTCCAGGCTCGAACATTCCTGCATCATTACCTTTAATTGCACCTTTCTCTACTAAATAGTAAATAGAACCTTCTGCCCAGCCCCCTGCTGGGACATCTGGAAATGTTTTTGTTTGTGCGAAACTACTAGATGAATAAGATAATATACTAGCTGCAATTATTCCTGCTGCGATTATTCTATTTTTCATAGAATATATTCCCCTCTCAAGTACAATGTTTTTATGTAACAGACTAATTATAGTTCTGAAAATTAGTAATAGTCAATCTAATTTTGTATAATTTTGTATTATTATTGTATTTTTTGTCATAAATAACTACAATAAAAAACTATAAGATTTTATAAAAGGAGAGATTCGTATGAGTAAGAATTGGAAAGATATAGAACACCGCATTTATACAATGTGTATGATTCAACATAATAACGAAGTATTACTAATACGACGGCCGGATCATCTAGGCTTCCCTGGTTACATCGCTCCTGGCGGTAAAGTAGATTTTCCAGAAAGTATCGTTCAAGCTGCTAAACGAGAAGTAAAAGAAGAAACTGGATTACTTGTTTCGAATTTAACTTTTAAGGGATTAGATGAATACGTAAATCCGAAAGAAAATGTTCGATATATGGTATTTAACTATTGGACACATTCATTTGAAGGTGAACTCCTTTTGAATCCTCCTGAAGGCGAATTATTATGGGTGCCAATTGATACAGCACTCAATCTTCCTATGCAAGATTGGTTTAAAGAGAGATTCCCATTATTTTTTGAAAAAGGTACGTTTGAAATTCAGCGTGTTTGGGACCAAGACTTGGATAAACAAGTTGCTATGTCAATTACCCATACGTAAAAAAGCTTGGAATCTCTCCAAGCCTTTCTTACTTTCCCTCTATTTTCTTAATCTCATAATCAATTTCTAAAAACTTAACTCCAAATATCCACATCCTATGATTAGCTTCTAATATTTGATCCTTGCGCCCTTTAATAATAAATGTCTCTGCTAATGGTAAACGTATTGTAAAGAAACGAGTATGTAAATAAATCCCCTCATCTCCCCTGCCATTCTCTCTTAACTTACTTGTAATGATTAAAGCATTATCATCATTGCATAACTTCAAAATACCAGTCATATTCGAATATGGTAAAGGCAATGCGATATTCATATATGTCTCGTTCTTGTATGCATGCTTTGAATAGAGGGCTACAAAAACAGACTCTCCTGCTTCATTTTTTCTTAGCCAAGCCCTTACATTCTCTCTTCCATCCTTCTCATCTATTATCCCAATGATAGAGCCATGCATCGTTTCCCACTTGCCGCCCATTCCTAAATGTATTTGTCCTACACGCTTACTCATTTTCTCATAACAAAATGCAACCGGGCGGAACCAACGAGTCCATTTAATATGCGATTGTAACTCATACTCTTTTGTATTTTCATAAAAACGAATAATACTTAAAGGAATCTTCGTCATGTCAAATGCCTCACTATGAAAATCATTCATTTTATCAACTAAACCTTTGTATTCCTTGCTATCTATTAAATTTCTGTTATGTAAAAATGCTTCACCAACTGTCGCATTTCCTCTTAACCTGCTCATTGTTTTCCCGTAATATTTATAATTCGGAGTACTCTTTTCAATCATCCAACCAAGAAAAGCTGGTAACGCTACTCCAATTCCATTTACAACACCGTGAATCCAGACCATTTGTGCAATTGTAATCGTCATTACTTGTTTGAAATTTCCGTATGAATATATGAGTGAAAACATTATTGTTACCATAAGTGTACTGGATGAAAGAGTAAGGAGAATCTTTGCACTTATAGCATTGAATTTCGTTCTCCATACGTAAATCCCATATCCATAAATGGCACATAAATATATGAACACTGCAAAAAATTCAAATACCCTCGAATACGTAATTCCTATTGCAACTGTCATTGGAGAAATGACGATGATAAACATAATAGAGTCATATAACTTACTTCCCTGTTCTCTTTTTCTTCCAAGTAAACCAGCTGATAACGGCAATAAAAATGCCGAGTAATGAAAGTGTGCCGCTGTGAGTAAGACAATGTCAGAACTAAAATGCATAATGGAAAGTTTCGCTACAGAAGCAAAGAACCAAAAACCACCTAGTAACAAATAAATAAACGCACTATCTATAGCTACTTCTTCTAGAGGCTTCCATCCTCTTTCTAGCAATCTACTTACACCAAATAATGCAACGATTCCTGTATATACAAACCAAAGTAGCGCAAAGAAATAGTGATTTGTTACGAAAGCTAGCATTGCACTAACTGCTGCAATTGGATATAAAAGCGATACAAATTTATAAGATAATAAATACGATCCATTTCTTGTTTTCTTATCAACAATGCAAAATGACATCGGTATAAATAACAAAATAGATAACAATATGATTGCTTCAACAGGATTTACATTCGACCACTCGTATATTAGAAATATAATATAACAAGCAAGTCCAAATATTATATTTTTCATCTCGTTTATTCCCTTTCCACAAATGTTCCCTTATATGAAAATAACGAACCAATTAACGGATTTCGTACTTGTACATGAATTCGAAAACATTGTAGTGTTTCATCATAACTTTCTACAATTTTTGCCTCTCCGTATAAAAATCTAGGTAACGGTATTTTTCTTCCAAACATAAAAAACCATTGTTTCTTTGAAGAAATATGCATCCCGCCTTTTTCATCAATATAAAAATTCAATGTAGAAACGAGTAAATGCGGCTCACCAAAATAATCTACAATTTCATTATTCTCTTCATCCAACTGCATAACAGCGTTAAAATATCTTTTCTTACTATGAAAATAAAAAGTACGATTCCACCGTACAAATTCATTTCCATGTTCATCTCGCTCAGCGGTATTATGTATCAAAAACGGAACTTTTTGCCCTCGCTCAGAGAAAAACATTCGAAACTTCGATGTAATTTTTAATATTAATTTAACGAAAAAAGATCCTCCATAAATTTCATCCATTTCCCCTTCCCCAATAAAGCTATTTTCCTTTGTTATCGCATATCGTTCCTGCAATTTTGGATGAAGCCTTTTATAAGAATCCCCTAATAATCTTTCATAAATATTAACCATATACTTATCCCTTTCTCGTCCTCTTGCAATTTTTTGCGCTTGGCAAATTAGTGCTATTTATATAACCGACAATCGATAACCCTATTAGAAGAAAATTTAATGTAATCGGATTAAACGGTTGCGTAAAACTAGCGATATTCGTCGATCCTGCCGCTAATGTTAAAACTATCAACAATATAATATGCAATATAAATAGTTTTCGCTTTTGAAGTGGCAATAGCCACATAACACCCCATATTATTTCTAAAAATCCAACTATTTTAAGTATAAAAATACTACTTTCATTCGATCCGATTAGTGCAGAAAGCATCTTTACTTCTTCTGAATGAGTAAACATCAATTTCGGTACAATCCCTTGATATAACCATACGAAAGCAAATAAAAAGCAAACTAGCCAATACGTCATCGTTCTTCTAATTAGCAACTTTGGATGAAGTCCCTTTTCTAACCATAATTTTAAAGCATCAAAACTCCATGCTGTCGCCCAACCTAATAGTGGACGAAAAACATATAAATCTATCACATTTCCTATACGACCAAATCTCGTATCATAATCATATTGCGTTTCAAAATGAATATGTTCTTCATTCGGTGTATACTTCCAATAACCACGCCCTATTTGTATAAGTGATAATTGATTGTCTGTCCAAAATTTTAAAGAGGAAATGCGTTCTCCAGTTTCTTTTCTTATTTCACCTATCGATTCCCCTTCTCCGGCTATTTCAAGTCCAAATCCGATCTTTGTTTTATATAAAAACTTCTGTCGTTCTCCCTCTTTTTTTTCTAAATACGAAATCTCAGTAAAACGAGCATCCCACTCTGTATGTATATCAGGCTCTTGTGTATATGCCCATAGTTTCTCCATTGTTGTGTTCATTTCTGTGGCTACATAAATAGGCTTTTTCTTCCCCATCCTTCCACCTCCCAGGCGCTATATTTTCAATGTACATGCAATGAATCGATTTTGCTACATTTTTCACAAACTAATTTAATAAAAAGATAGAATTTCAAAAAAATACAAAAAACACTTGATTCCCTGAAAAATTTAAATTATTATAAAACAAATGTTACCAACAACTTCATAAATCATACACTCTCGCCTAAAACGTGAGATAGAGGTTGCAACGCTTATAAGTATTCTAAAGGAGACACAGAGATGTCTATGATTTTAGAGGAAAGGAAGTGTTGCCGAAATTGATAAATTTCTCTGCATTTATCAATTGGGGCTGTTTTCGAATAGAAACAGAACTGTCATATGTACAGACGTGTACGTATGAAGAGCTATCTACAAAAAAGAGATATCATTTTTATGATATTCCTTTTTTGGCGGTTTTTTTATTAGCTCCGTTTTCTGTTTCCCTTTTCCTGTAACAGCACCATCCTCACTTATTTGAGATGGTGTTTTTTGTTTTTCTCTCTGGTAACTACAGGAATATTGGGATTTGTATATGTCCTAACCTATTCTTAAAAATGGACGAAAGAAGGAATTCGTAATGGAAACGATTGTACAAAAATTTGGCGGTACTTCTGTCGGAAGCGTCGAACGCATTCAACATGTAGCAAATTTAATTATTGAAGAATATGAACGAGGACATAGTATTGTCTCTGTCGTTTCAGCAATGGGAAAAAGTACGGATAAACTTGTAGCACTTGCTAATGCTATTACTGAAAATCCAAGTAAACGTGAAATGGATATGCTCCTATCTACAGGAGAACAAGTAACTATTTCATTATTAACAATAGCACTACAAACAAAAGGTTATAACGCAATTTCATTAACAGGATGGCAAGCTGGTATTACGACAGAATCTGTACATAGTAGTGCACGGATTACTGACATTAACACCACTCGTATTCAGTCTTACCTTACTGAAGGCACGATTGTTATAGTAGCTGGTTTCCAAGGAATAAGTGAAGAAAATGAAATTACCACACTTGGCCGCGGTGGCTCCGATACGACTGCTGTCGCATTAGCTGCTGCACTAAAAGCAAAAAAATGTGATATTTATACGGATGTGACCGGCGTATATACGACTGATCCACGAGTTGTACAAGATGCTTATAAATTAGATGAAATTTCTTATGACGAAATGTTAGAGCTTGCCAACCTCGGTGCTGGCGTATTACACCCACGCGCTGTTGAATTTGCTAAAAATCATAATGTAATTTTAGAAGTTCGCTCAAGTATGGAACAAGAAAACGGAACAATTGTAAGGGGAGAATGTAACATGGAACAACAATCAATCGTTAAAGGTATTGCATTTGAGGATAATATTACACGTGTCACAATTAAAGGGTTAGAACAAGGTGCACTTTCAACAGTTTTCTCTACATTAGCAGCAGCACATATTAATGTAGATATTATTATTCAAAGTATTACAAATGAAGGAACTGTTCACCTCTCCTTCTCAATCCATTCTAATGATTTAAGAGAAACATTAGAAGTATTGGAACAAAATCAAGAAGCACTTCACTATGAATCTGTAGAACATGAAAATCATTTAGCAAAAGTATCAATTGTAGGATCTGGTATGGTATCTAACCCAGGAGTTGCTGCGAATATGTTCACTACTTTAAAAGAAGAAGATATTCATATTAAAATGGTAAGTACATCAGAAATTAAAGTATCTGTCGTTATTGACCGTCTTCATTTAGTAACGGGTGTTGAAGCACTTCATCAATCATTTATGGCGAAAATTGAACCTTTAGTGCAAATGATTTAATTTCCACTAGTAAAACTTACAACAAATTATACGAATCTATTTCCTTCCTATATAAATAGAAATAGGGTGGGAATATTTTGCGGGGAAGTCGAAGTTCTTTTATCAAATAGCAACTACAGTATCAAATTCTTGAAACTACTTGAAATGATAGTATTCACGAAATAAAGTTCGCGTATATTTCAATAGTAGAAAGTTTACGAAGTGTTTTTTGTTAATAAGTTGTTATATGACATACCCGAAAACACCTTGTCACATTTTCCTACACTGTGACAAGGTGTTTTTTGTTTAGAAGAGATTCTAGTATAATTATGAGGATAATTATATAATAAATTTATACATATAAGGAGATAAAGACAATGACAAAAAACAAATTACTAAGAATGGACAATGTCAGCATCGTTGTAGAATCTCTTGATAACGCAATCTCTTTCTTCGAGGAGATTGGCTTGAATCTCGAAGGGCGAGCTACTGTTGAAGGTGAATGGGCTGGTCGCGTAACTGGACTCGGTTCTCAGTGCGTAGAGATTGCTATGATGGTTACGCCAGATGGTCACAGCCGAATTGAACTTTCGCGATTTCTCACCCCACCTACTATAGCAGATCACCGGACAGCTCCTGTAAACGCCCTCGGTTATCTGCGCGTCATGTTCACCGTCGAGGACATTGACGAAATGGTATCCAGACTTACTAAGCATGGTGCTCAGCTCGTTGGAGAAGTAGTTCAGTATGAGAACTCGTATCGACTCTGCTACATTCGTGGAACCGAAGGAATTCTAATCGGTTTGGCGGAAGAAATCGGTAACAAATAATTAAGTAATTTTTTATAAAAAGTTATTGGCTTTGCCAAACAGAATTTCATTATCAATTAAACCATATTTTTAACCACGTCCTAACTTTAGAACGTGGTTATGCTTGTTTGAGCTTTTAAAAATGTATTTTCATTTTACACATAGATTTCAAGACTCTATCCAAATCGTTCTTTAACATATTATCAACATCCTAAAATCATTATAAAATAATTTAATTATTCATTTTATCCTTTCCTAGGAAATATAACTGACTCTTCTCATTTTATATCTTATCGCTCTTTCCCATGAAAAAACGCTCTATATTCATTCAAAATAACTTTCTTCACATCCGAGTAAAATACCATCATGAATAGTGCAACTCCTAATACAACCACCTGTATTTTTTCATAATCAATGAATGCAATTATAATTAGCAAACCAAATCCAAATCCAATGTCAACTACCCCCACTGAGTTGAAACGTTTCAGTGGGGGCTTGAGTTAGAACTCTAGGTCTTTTCGTCTATCGCTAGATAGTTTGACGCTCTAGAATTCATGCCACCTTACAGTAACACCCCAAGTATCTTTTTGGTTGGTACTAGAAACGAACAATCGTTTCCCCACTTGCACCACCCTTTCGAAAAAGAGCAATTCTTCCTTGTGGAAGAAGCCACCACTCAGATGACTCCGGCGTGTGCTACAAACCCCGACAAGTCGAGTACACATGGATGGTTGACGCACCCACTAAGCTATGCACGAAGCAACAGCCTTACGTTTTTGCACTTCTAATAGAATCGGCGTTTTCACTTTGAGATTGTCATCCAATTCTACAACTCTCGATTTTTCCAATGTATTCAATGCACCATTAATATCAGCATGAATACATTTCCCTGCTTTACTTTGGTACAGACCACGAGTGATCCGTTTGCCACTAAAGCGATAATGCGTCCTATCATCCTTATCCCAAACTGGAACCCTATCTTTATCAAGAAAACTAGCTTTTGAAGTATAGCTTTCTTCTTGCTTTAAAAATCGGATGCCTTCTTTTATACATTTATTCTCAATTGCTGCAATCAGTTTATGAAATGGGATTTGAACAAATTTTTGATTATTCTTTTTTCCCATATCAGATTTTTGTTTCCAACCAGCGTTATACCCTACGACAACAGTATCTATGTTGAATGCTTTCACTTTTTCGAACAACAAGCCTACAGTTTGTGAAATGTAACCATTTATTTGTCTTTCCCGTTTATGCCAAAGTGCAGCCATTTTGTTCGTTACAACTCGTTTAGAAAGTCCATTTTCCATGTTTTTCAGTTGTAGATTACGTATCATTTTATTGAAGTACTGGTTAATGGATTTTAATTTTTTTCCATCAATTAAAAATGCATCACCTGTATTTGTTACGCAACTTAATAATCTGTCTACACCTAAATCGCAACTCAAAGCTTTACTAATAGTCGTGGGTTGTTTCTTCATTTGAGAAACGTGCATTTCATATGTGTAATGCACCTCAAAGAACCGACCTTTTTGCTTCGGTACAATCTCAATGTAGGAGATTTTTTTATTTCTTAAGTTTTTAGGCATACGTATTTTAATGGAACCGAATTTTTTTCTGAATGCAACATTCATCGGAATCATCCAATACCCGTTATTATCAACTTTTGGAACTTGATAGATTTCAATGATTCGTTTGTCAGTGGAACGGGAATAATTCGGAAACTTAGGACGACCTGTGAAGGTTTCAGGTTTTTTCTTCCACTGTTCCATTGCTTTAAAAAAGCTCTTCACTTCTGTAAATAAGGCTCTACGAATCGCTTGAACAGAGTTTGATTGAATACCCCAGTAGTTCATATCGGTTTGCATGGCAGTGTCCACTTCTTTTACAGTAGCCATCTTGTTATTATTTAAATAACTTTGTTTAATCGTGTACAATCCAACATTTCGCAATGCTTTAGAACTATGTGACATGCGTTGCAGTAAGCGAAATTCTTTAGCTGTGAGACAAGCTCGTCCGATATTCTGTTTCTGCGTGAATCGTTGCATGTTTTCTCTTTTTTTTTGTTTACGTAATACTTTCACTGCTCTCTTTTTAGTCATTGTTTTCACCACCTTTCTCAGAGAGTTCATTAAAATTATTTCTTTCCTAAGATAATGTTTTATCTTAGGAAATCTCGTTTCACGAAACGAGAACTAACACTTTTGTAACTGTTAATTACTTTTGACAAATCAATATTTGGAACTAAACGGAACTAAATGTGAACATGTTCTTCATCTTAATTCCTTTTTGCTCAAGTAACCGAATGATTATTATCCAATTTCGTTGTCTTACGATATATTCCCTCCTTATCTACTACAGATTATATCGTAAGACAAAAAGAAACGAATGTTCCCCATCAAAAAATTGTTATGAACGAAACAAAAGAGTTCAGCCTATTGACTGACGGCAATTCATCTCCACCTGAATTGTTGGGTTTCACCCGTAACACAAATCAGATGGAGTCTTCTTGCCGAAAAGGATAAAAGGAGACGAAAAAGAAACCATTAGTAAAACTCACTGTAAACTATTCGTTTACAAAATAAAAAAGAAAGAATAGCTCTATGTTTGAGCTATTCTCTCTCACTTCTATTAAAACAAATGAATGTTTTCTTTCTTGCAAGCTTCACGTAAATCATCAGGCCATACAGAAGATTGAACTTCACCGATATGTGCTTTACGTAAGAAGTACATACACATTCTTGATTGGCCGATACCACCACCAATTGTTAATGGTAGTACGTCTTCTAAAATACCTTTATGGAAATCATACTCACGTTTGAAGTCTTCACCAGTTTTCGTTAATTGCTCATCAAGTGCTTTACTATCAACACGAATTCCCATTGATGATAATTCGAACGAAGCTTGTAGTACTGGGTGCCAGAATAAAATGTCACCGTTTAATTTCCAATCATCATAATCGGACGCGCGTCCATCGTGCTTTTCACCTGAACGGAGTGCATCACCAATTCCAATAATAAAGACTGCACCGTGTTCTTTCGCAATTGCATGTTCACGATCTTTCGGTGTTAATTCTGGATATTTATCTTCCAGTTCTTGAGAAGTAATGAAAACAATTTCTTCTGGTAAATACTTTCCAAGGAACGGATACTTTTCAAATAAGTGACCTTCCAATTCTTTGAATATTCCATAAATTGTTTGTACTGTTTTTTGTAAGTAATCGATAGTACGCCATTCTTTTTGAACGATTTTTTCCCAATCCCATTGGTCAACATAAATGGAATGCGTTGCATCAAGTTCTTCATCACGACGAATCGCGTTCATGTTTGTATATAAACCTTCACCAGCTTCATATCCGTATTCATGTAATGCGAATCTTTTCCACTTCGCTAGTGAATGTACAATTTCTAATTCTTCTCCTGAATGTAACATATCAAATTCAATTGGACGTTCTACACCGTTTAAGTGATCGTTTAATCCTGATTTCTTCGTTACGAATAATGGTGCAGATACGCGGAATAGTTCAAGGCGCTTTGCTAATTGATCCTCGAAAAATGTTTTAACTTCCTTAATTGCGATTTGAGTCTCTCTTACTGTCATTAATGATTGATACATGGTGGTTTCCTCCTAAAATGTTTGGATGTTGTGAAAAGAAGCCAACAAAAAAAGCCCTTCTTTCCCAAAAAACTGGGACGAAAGACTTTGGTTCCGCGGTACCACCCAAATTAGCAACAGAGGTTGCTCACTTATACAATACGGAGATTAAAAAATCTCGATACTGTTCTTCTTGTAACGGCGAAGTTCCCGGCTAAGTCTACTTTCCTATAAAGGATTTCGGTTAGCGACTCCAGGAGGTTCTTCATAATAGGCTTCGTATCAGGCTCACACCGTCCCTGACTCGCTTAAACTACATCCTACTACTACTCGTCCTTTCATAGTCGTTTTATTGTCACATCTCTGAAACATTTTATTAATGATTATTCTATACAAAAAATAGATAAAGTCAACAAAAAGTTTTAAAAAATTTTTCAATTCTTTATTTTATGCCTTTACCGATTGTTCTTAATATAACATTTTTATTTCCTTTGTCTCTTCAATCCAAAAAACATTTCACTAATTGAAACTAACATATATACAACAACTAGTGTGATTGTTCGAAATATAGAATCCGCAGTATTTCTTATTATTTTCATTTTCTTTATAATTCCTTTCAGTTTACTCGCAATTTCATGATATACTATAGCATTCAAGCAGTTTGTTTTTATTTAAAGCAAGCATAGTCATTTATCGATAGTATTTTTCTAAAACATTGGCTATTATCAAATCAGATTTTTTATATAACGGAGTGATCATATGAGTAAAACGAAAGCAAAACCGAAAAAAGGTGTAGGACAAGGTACAGGAAGTAAAGGATGGAACCGTTGGCAATCAAGTGCGAAAAAGAAAGCTGCAAAACCATACAAAAGTAAAGGTACAAAGAAATAAAATAAATAGTGGGAGATGAACAACTCCCACTGATTAAAGTTTCACTTTATCTCTTTACTTTGTACAAAACAAAATATAATTATTACAACAAAAAAGCTATGCTTTCATCTCTATGAAAGCATAGCTTTTTCCATATTAAATCATAAGAATATCGCGGATTTCTTCCTCCGTAATAGAAGATAACTTCTCTTCTCCTGGCTCGATAATTTCAGCGATTAAATTTTTCTTACTCTCTTGTAACTCGTGCATTTTTTCTTCAATTGTTCCATGTGCTACTAACTTAATCACTTGCACTGTATTTTTTTGTCCCATTCGATACGCTCTATCCGCAGCTTGTTGTTCAACAGCTGGATTCCACCACAAGTCGTACAATATAACTGTATCTGCACCTGTTAAATTTAGTCCTGTTCCACCAGCTTTTAACGAAATAAGAAATAGATCCCCTTCTCCTTCGTTAAACCGATTGCATAGCTCTACACGTTCTTGCGCTGGTGTACTCCCGTCTAAATAAAAGTATGGAACTGCTTGACGATTTAATTCACGTCCGATTATCGAAAGCATCTTCGTAAATTGGGAAAAGATAAGAATTCTCTTCCCTGTACTTCTGCATTCCTCCAAAATTTCTAGCAACTGATCAAATTTAGCTGAACTACCTTTATAGTCATCAACAAACAAAGCAGGATGACAACAAATTTGCCGTAGTCTCGTTAAACCAGCTAAAACCCGAATTTTATTTTTACGTAACGTATCTTTATCCAAATGTTTTAACGTTTCTTCTCTTAACTTTGCTAAATAAGCTGCGTAAAGCCTCTTTTGATCTGGTAAAAGTGCTGATGATTGTAAGTGCTCAATTTTTTCTGGGAGTTCATGTAATACATCACCCTTTAACCTTCTTAACACGAAAGGTTTTACCCTCTTCGCAATATCTTCACGTCTTAAATCACCGAACTCTTTTCTTCCCGGTAATAATTCTGGGAAGACGACGTGGAAGATAGACCATAGCTCTTCTAATGAATTCTCTACAGGTGTTCCCGTTAATCCAAAACGGTACTCTGCTTGAATCGTTTTTACTGCCTTCGCAGTTTGCGTCGTATGATTTTTAAACGCTTGTGCTTCATCAAGAAATAACGTATGAAATGGCTGCGCATATAACCTTATATCTCTTCTCAGTAAAGGATATGACGTAATTACTACATCAAATTCCGTTATATCTTTTAAAATTTTTCGGCGCTCTGCTTGATTTCCATCGGCAATAACTGCTCTAATATGTGGAGCGAATTTTTTTAACTCGCTAAGCCAGTTGTAAACGAGGGACGACGGAGAAACAACTAATATAGGCAGTTTCTTCTCTCGAATTTCCGGCAAAACAGAGTCTATAAAAGCAATACTTTGCAACGTTTTCCCCAGTCCCATATCATCAGCTAAAATGCCGCCAAAACGATAATAGGCAAGTGTTTTCATCCACTGGAATCCGTATGCTTGATACTCTCTCATTATCGCATCTAAGCCACTTGGCACCGCAAACTTCAGCTTTTTAGGGTTTTGAATGTTCTCTACCAATTCTTGAACAGACTCATCTAAACTTAATACGTTTCCTTCTTGCAGTGAATTCATCCATTTCACACTACGAATAAGAGGGACATCTATTTCTTCGCCCTTTAAAAATTCTTTTCGAATACTAGATTCTTTTATAAACTGATTAATATCATTAAACTCTTTACTCTCAAGTGATAGTAGAGCACCACTTGCTAAACGATAATATTTCCGTTTCTCCTCAAGAGCGACTAATACCCCTTTAATTTCTGCCTCTGGAATACCTTTTATATCAAAGCGGAATGATAACCAATCAATTCTCTCTTTCCTTCTAACTCTTATAAGAGGAGCTGTGTCTCCCTTATGAATTCGTAATTTGATGGCTGACGTCGCATAAATATCAACTAAACCTTTTAACGTTGGAACAGCATGATATAAAAAGTTATACTCAGCTTCTTCATTATGCATAAAATAACCGCCTTCCGTTTTCGCGAAGGCACTTTCACTCATAATGTCTAAAATCTCTTTTTCCTTTTTCTCATCACGATTAAAAACAGATGGCTGCCCATCCTCTTCTAACGGATTAATCACGACGTTTCCATAATGAAATTCGAGACCTGCTAACAAACGATTTTTCACTCGATCTAAATACAATTTTGCTTTTAGCGAAGGCGTTTCAACACGATCTGATATTACTTCATCAATTCGCACAGTACCAAGCTTCATTAACCCTGGTACAACTTTTGCTACAAAGTGTTCCATCTTATCTGCTGGAATATACAATTGGTTACTACTAGAACGATTCATCATTTTTTGTAATTCGATAAGCCGCTTACAATCCTCAGCGTTCAACTGATACAGTTTCCCTCCAAATAGAGCATAACTATACGTATCCATTACTTCTACTTGTTGTAAGCCGTCAATATAAAGTGTAAACCCACCGTTACTCCCTTTATTAAACTCAAAATGTAAAGGAAGTAGCCCTTTTGAAATTTGTAAACCGTGAAAAGATTTTCCATCTTGATTAAGTCCCACAAACTCAACTTTAGAAAGTAAAGAAAGCATATCCTTCCATGAAGCTGGCGGTATTAAAATCATACTATCATCTTGTTTTGCATGTACTTCCAGTGTATCCTCATACATTTTTTCATTATGATAAATTTTAATTAGCTGCTGAATAATCGCATCCGTTTCTTGCCTGAAGCTATGTACATCCGGTGTATATGTAAATTCATTTGAACAATTATAGGACTCTCTTTTCTCCACATTGGAAAGAAATTCTCTAATATGATTTACAAAATACATCTTGGCGAGTTTAAACTGAATACCTAGCAGTGCCCCACCATTTTTCGTAACTACTGGCGTACATATAAATTCAACATGAAGTATTTCACGTGTATCAAAACGGTGTTGTTTACTTTTTGGTCTTAATGGTTTTTCTGCAAATAAATGAAACATCCCGCTTGTTAATTGTTCATTTCCGCTACTAATAGGCACCATTCCACCGGTTTGCTGATTATAATTTATTTGTATCAATACTGCCGCAACATGTTGACAGTATGTTTGAAAAGACGCTAACGAAGGACAACTACATTTCGCAACAACATCACCTTTTTTAGCTTTTTCTACTGTAACATGAAAATCTTCGTTCCCTTTTACCGTCGCTTCGCAAATTTCTTTATTTTCATCATAATGATTTATTATTACTTTATTTGATTTATAATAAGCTTCGCCTCTTTTATATGAGGTTTCTCCGCATACTTCTTTAATAATCGATTTATTTATTGTAAAACTCATTGTTTTGACACTTCCTTACTTTAAAACCAGTTTCTCTTAACTAACATTTTACATGCTCCAAGAGAAAATATAAAATGTAGATTTAATAAAAAAAGATGCTTGTATATAAGCACCTTTTTTCACTCTATCTCCATCAACCGTTTCGCCTCAAAATACAACACTTGAATAAATTTCTTCGTATTAATTCGTATATGGCCAGAAGTTGCTACTTCATCCTTTGTCATTTCTGTCATTCGTTTTCTAACTACAGTGAAATCAAAAAATTTCGGAGCATAGCTTTCAAATTTCGGATTTGAAAAGTCTGTTAATCCAAGGGAAGCTAAGTGATTTAACGATTGATAAATCGCTCTACGTACCCTTTGTTCAGATGCTTTTCTCTCCTTATCTATATCTGCATCTGAAGCTATATTCTCTAATTTTCTTATAGTTATATGGTGAAAGATATCTTTTAGCGCAGGAAATCCAAATTCAAACGTTTGCTCTTTTTCTTGTCCATATAAATATTCCAACATACTAAGTAAATCTTTACTTCCATTCTCTCCCGCAATACCGAGTTCTGATAATAAATAGCGCCCTGAATCTGCTATTCTTTTTCCTTCCTGCATTGGCTCATTTCGAACTTGCGGCTGTTCCCACTTAAAAACGTTATTCAATGATTTTTGAATATCATGTATAGAGCGCTCTAAACGAATACGTTCCATTACTTTACGTACAACAGATACAACCTCAATTTTATTTAATGGTTTTGTAATATAATATTCAACACCAAGTGTATACGCCTCACCAATAAGCTGTTTCGATTCAACTTGAGAAATCATAATGATTTTCCCTGTAAAGGAGGACGCAATATGGCGAACTGTTTCAATCCCATCTCGCATTGGCATTAATAAATCAATAAATAAAATATCTACTTTTTTAAAATTCAGTTGATCTGCTTCAATAAAAGCTCCATCTTCCGACTCTCCAATTACTTCCCCAAGATCGCCATCTTCAATAATTTGTGAAAGCATGGAGCGGAAAACTTCATCATCATCTACGATATAATAAAACAACTTCATTCTCCTTCCCGCTTTAAACTGCACTCCGGTAAACAAACGATAAACTTACACCCTCCGCCAGTTTCTCGGTCTTCTAATCTCACTTCTCCTCCGAGCTCTGTTACCATTTCGTTTATGTAAGAAAGTCCAATACCTGTTGAAGGTGTTCCCGTTTGATCATACTTTGAAGTAAATCCTGGCTTAAATACTAATTTTTTATATTTCTGTGCAATACCAGGTCCATCATCAATTACTTCAAAGAATATATGTTTATCTCGTTTATATAGCTTAATAATAATGAGACCTCTACCCTCAATTGCTTCAACTGCATTTGCAACTAAGTTATTAAAAATGGATAAGACCGTGTACACATGATATTCTGCATGCTCACCTTCTATATGTTCCGAAAAACGTATATCTTTTTCTAACATTTCAGCATACTTCTCATTAATTCTTACAATCATTTCCGCTAATTCATGTCCTTCTACATACTCAGCCACATTTTTATCTAATAACAGTTTAGATAGTCCTGCAAAAATTCTTTGATTATCCTTTTTGATTTCGTGCACTTCTCCTGCTATTTTTAATGCTGTTTTGCTATTTAAATCATCATTCGCTTGTAAGTTTCGATATAGTTGATATGCTTCTTGTGTAATTAACTCGGCATTTTGTAACGTTTTTTTCAAATGGACAGATTCCACATATAAATTAGAGAGGTACATTAACATATTTTCATTTTCTTTTCGAACTTGTGATTCTTTTAATTTTGTTTCATATAAATTCATCATATTTAAAAAACCAAGTGCAAAGAAACTACGGAAAATAGCAATAATAATTAGTTTATTCACTTCAGAAACTGTTATCGTTGTCCCCAGCACTAACATATGATAAAACGCAAGTTCAGACATACTTGCGATAATTTCAATTGTAATTCCAAGACATCCTATCACAATTGGCTTCTGATGAAACTTATTCACCCTACAAAGCGAAAAAAGACTTCCATAAATAAAATAATAAAAGAACACAGGATAACGCAAATAAAATGATTCTGTCATATGGAATGAACCTTGCAATACCCAGTCAAGACATACACGAAATAAGACTACAGATATACCTACAAGAATACCTGCAGCTGCTGCTGGCACTCTTCTTAAAAATAGTAATAAAAAGAAGAAAAGCGGTGTCCCGAAACTAACACGAAACATATCATTAAAAGGATGAAAATTCAGCTCTCCAGCAATCGGAACAACAACCATTAATATAATTAAAAGATACATATCTTTCTTCCATAATTGATTCCAATTCAAAGGTGCCACTTCCTATGCTTTTTTTCAATTGTAAAAGTGAAAGCCCGCTTATAATTATAAACGGGCTTTATTTCTATATTCTAACCTTTTCTACCGCTTTTATTTGGCGATACTCCGGTTCCCATATTGCTTCTTTTACTGCAATCTTAATATCGTCATCACTTAAGTTCTCTCTAGCAACACCTTCTGCAACTGCAACTTTCGCTACTTCAATCGCAACCAGTTCAGAGATATTACGTAACTCTTCAACTTCTGGCAAAATAGGCGCTCCTGGCTGACTTGTATCTACCATACTTGCAACTGCTTCTGCTGCTGCTGCGAACATTCCATCCGTCATGACGCTTGCACGAACAACAATTGTACCAAGACCTAGTCCTGGGAAAATAAGTGCGTTATTTGACTGTCCAATCACATACGTTACACCGTTATATGTAACCGGTTCAAACGGACTTCCTGTTGCAACTAATGCTTTTCCTTCTGTCCACTCGATTAAATCTGCTGGTTTCGCTTCAGCAAGTGGCGTTGGATTCGACATTGGTAAAATGATTGGTCTTTCTACGTGAGAAGCCATTTCTTTAATAATTTCCTCTTTAAATGCGCCTGCAACAGTAGATGTACCAATTAAAATTGTCGGTTTTACATGTTTCACAACTTCAGTAAGTCCGATAGCATCATTTTGTTTCCAATCACTTACTTCAGCTTCTTTTCTTGCATATGGAATTTGGAAATCAAGAAGATCTTCCATATTATCTGTAACCAACCCATTACGGTCAATACACCAGAAACGATTATGTGATTCTTCGTCTGATAAGCCGACACGAACCATTGCATCTCTTACTTGATCTGCGATACCGATTCCAGCCGTACCAGCACCAAACACAACTACACGGTGTTCACTTAACGGTACACCAGAAGCTTTTACTGCCGATAATACAGCAGCAAGTGAAACTGCCCCTGTACCTTGAATATCATCATTAAATGTACAAACGTCATGACGATATTTATCTAAAATTTTTCGTGCATTTCGAGAACTGAAGTCTTCCCAATGTAGAAGTGCTTTCGGGAATTGTTTATTTACCGCTTGAACAAACGTATCAATAAATTCATCGTAAGCTTCACCTGTTATACGAGGGTGACGATTTCCAATATAAAATGGATTGTTTAATAATTCCTCACGATTTGTACCTACATCTAAAATTACCGGTAATACACGGCTAGGATCGATTCCAACTGCGGCCGTATATACAGCCAATTTCCCGATTGCGATGTTAATTCCACCAACACCCCAATCACCAATTCCTAATATACCTTCTCCATCCGTTACAACGACTAAATCAATGTTTTCAGCTGTTGCACCGATATTTGCAAATGCATCTTCAATACCTGATGGATCGTTAATTGATAAATAAATGCCACGTGGTTTACGGTATTCATGACTATATCTTTGAATTGCTACACCTACAGTTGGTGTATATACAATCGGTAACATTTCACGTAAATGCTCTGTTAAAATACGATAAAATAACACTTCATTTCGATCATGTAACGCTGTTAAGTATACATTCTTTAATAAATCATCCGGCTGAGAACTAAATTGTTCATATGCTCGGCGTGCTTGTTCTTCTAACGTTAAAACCGCTGGCGGTAATAACCCTTTTAAACCTAACTCTTCTCTTTCCTCTTGTGTGAAAGCTACCCCTTTATTTAAAAGTGGTGTTGATAATACTTCTGCTCCTCTTAATGTTGTTTCTAATGCACCATTAGAAGCCACTGTAAACTTACTCATAACATCCCTACCTCTATTCATATATAGCATTTCTATATTGTAAACAAAAAAGAGGGGATTGTCCCCCTCTTCTTTTAATTTTTCTTTAAAAGAGTTGCTCCTGCAATCCCTGGGTGTGTCATTTCGAATGGATCTAGAATTAACTCTAATTCTTCTTGTGACAATACACCATTTTTCACACATAGTTCTCGAACGGATTGCCCTGTCGCAATTGCTTCTTTCGCAACGCGAGCTGCTGCTTCATAGCCGATATGAGGGTTCACGGCTGTAATAATTCCTACACTCTTCTCAACGTACTCTTTTAAGCGATCTTCATTCGCCTCAATTCCTTTTAAGCAATTATCTGTAAAGGCACGGAAACCGTTATTCATAATGCTAATAGATTGAAGTAAGTTGAAAACAAGTACTGGTTCCATAACATTTAATTCTAATTGTCCTGCTTCTGAAGCAAGGCAAATTGTATGGTCGTTACCAATTACTTGGAACGCAATTTGATTAATTACTTCTGGCATAACAGGGTTTACTTTCCCTGGCATAATAGATGAACCTGGTTGACGAGCTGGTAGCATAATTTCCGCTAATCCAACGCGTGGACCTGATGCCATTAGACGAAGGTCGTTCGCAATTTTAGACATATTCATCATACATACTTTAAGTGCTGCAGATACTTCAGTGTACGCATCCGTATTTTGAGTTGCATCTACTAAATCTTCTGCACCAACAAGTGGTAGTTCACTAATTGTAGCTAAATGTTTTACAACTGCTTCAATATATTCTGGATCTGCATTTAAGCCTGTACCAACTGCAGTTGCTCCCATATTTACTTCATATAAATGTTGACGTGATTGCTTGATACGTTTCATGTCACGTTCAAGTACGCGGGAGTATGCTTTAAATTCTTGTCCAAGACGAATTGGCACAGCATCTTGTAAATGTGTACGACCCATTTTAATAACATGATCGAACTGTTCTGCTTTTAATTCAAATACATCATGCATATAACCCATTGTTTGTAATAAGCCTTCTAATGCATTTAATGTTGCAATATGAATCGCTGTTGGGAATGCATCGTTTGTTGATTGTGCCATATTTACATGACTGTTTGGACTAATATAATCATAGTCTCCCTTTTCCATTCCTAATAATTCAAGGGCACGATTGGCAATGACTTCATTTGCGTTCATATTCATTGAAGTTCCTGCACCACCTTGAATTGGATCAACGATGAAATGATCATGCCATTTCCCCTCAAGGATTTCTTGTGATGCTTCTGCAATAGCACCACCCTTTTTCAATTCCAATCTTCCTACATCTGCATTAGCAAGTGCTGCCGCTTTTTTTACAATTGCTAACGCTTTAATTAAGCCTTCATGGACTTTGTACCCTGTAATCGGGAAATTCTCTACTGCACGCATTGTTTGTACACCGTAGTACGCATAATTTGGTACTTCTTTTTCACCTAAAAAATCTTTTTCAATTCGTACTCCATTTTTAACTTCAGTTAATGTTGTCATGATTACTCACTCCTTAACAATCTCTTACGCTGCTTTTGTTTGTTTGACCGTTTCTACATATTGTTTTGCTTTCTCATCATCGAATTCGCCTTCCCACTTCGACATAACAATGGCAGCTAATGCATTTCCTAATACATTGACAGCTGAGCGAATCATATCTAAAATGCGGTCAATTCCCGCAATTAATGCGATGCCTTCTAGCGGTAAGCCCATTGATCCTAACGTCGCTAATACAACAACGAATGATGCACCCGGAACTCCCGCCATACCTTTGGATGTTAACATGAGAACGAATAATAGCGTTATTTGCTCCGTCAGTGACATGTGTACACCGTACATTTGTGCAACAAACAATGCCGCTAACGCTTGATAAATAGCTGATCCAGTCAAGTTAAATGTATAACCTGTCGGAATTACGAAAGAGGCAACTGCCTTTGGACAACCGAACTCTTCCATTTTTCTCATTATATTAGGTAAAACAGCTTCTGAACTTGCTGTCGTAAATGAAAGAATAAGTTCTTCTTTTAAAATTTTCATTAATGTAAAAATATTTACTCCAACCATTCGCGCATTAATACCTAATACAATCACAACGAATAGTATAACAGTTACGTATACAGCTAGCACTAGTTTTCCTAAAGGAAGTAGTGTTGCTACACCAAATTTCGCAACCGTAACAGCAATTAATGCGAATACACCAAATGGTGCGAATTTCATCACTTGATTTGTAACCCAGAACATCGCTTCGAGCACACCTTCAAAAAAGTTAAAAACAGGCTTTCCCTTTTCACCGATTGCTGCAACTCCTAAACCGAATAGTACTGAGAAGAATATAATCGGTAATAAGTCACCTTGTGTAATAGACTCAAATATATTTTTCGGTACAATATGAACAATCGTTTCTGCAAAGCCTTTCTTCTCTGTTGCATCTGCTGTTTGTTTATAAGAAGAAATATCACTTTGTTGTAAATTACTCATATCAACGCCAGTACCTGGTTGGAATATATTTGCTGCAAGTAATCCCATTAAAATAGCAATCGTCGTAATAATTTCGAAATAAAGAATTGTCTTACCACCCAGTTTCCCAAGCTTTTTCATATCGCCTACACCAGCTACCGCAACAATTAATGCTGAAATAACAATTGGTACTACAATCATCTTAATTAAGTGAATAAATATATCCCCAATTGGTGTGATATAAGAAATCGCCGTTTTATTGCCATAAAAGACTGCCCCTACTACAATCCCTAAAACAAGCGCGACAAAAATTTGTGTTGCCAATCCGAATTTTTTCATTTATGTTCATCCCCTTCATGCGAACGCTTTCAATTTGAATTTATAAAAGCTACTCACACATCATATAAGCGAACCTACAAAATCATACAAAAACCTACAAGTTCGTCACAAAAAATTCAAATTTATTTCTTATAATATTCATTGACACTTTTTATAAAAAAGAAATAAAATAACCTTGATAAAACATCAGATTATTTCGTATAATCTAAAAGATATACGTATTCTAAATAAATGGGGATGAAAAGGAGTGGATGTTATGAAAAATCACGTGAAGAAGTTCATCATATCTATTTCTTTTCTATTTCATTTTCTTACGAAGGAACAAAGGCATTCGCCTTTGTTCCTTTTTTATTGCAATCTATATAGGGGGAATTGTTATGAAACCATATAAACGCGTCTTAATTAAACTAAGTGGCGGCGCACTTGCTGATCAATCTGGAAATAGCTTTAATTCCAAACGATTAGAACATATCGCAAACGAAATAATATCCATTATTGACCTAGATATCGAAGTATCCATTGTCATCGGCGGCGGTAACATTTTCAGAGGTCATCTAGCTGAAGAATGGGGAATTGATCGTGTAGAAGCTGATAATATCGGTACGCTAGGTACGATTATTAACAGCTTAATGCTTCGCGGCGTTTTAACAAGTAAAACAGATAGAGAAGTACGCGTTATGACTTCCATCCCTTTTAATGCAGTAGCTGAACCATATATTCGCCTACGTGCAGTACATCATTTAGATAACGGTTATGTTGTCATATTCGGTGGTGGTAACGGGCAACCATTCGTTACAACAGATTACCCAAGTGTACAAAGAGCCATTGAAATGAATAGCGACGCCATTTTAGTCGCAAAACAAGGGGTAGACGGTGTCTTTACAAGTGATCCAAAATATAATAAATCAGCGAAAATGTATCGAAAACTGAACTATAACGATATTGTTAGGCAAAACATACAAGTAATGGATCAAGCCGCTTTATTACTTGCTCGAGATTATAATTTACCGGCACACGTCTTTAACTTTGATGAGCCTGGTGTTATGAAAAGAATTTGTTTAGGTGAACATGTTGGGACGTTGATTAATGATGATGTTTCGATGCTTGTGCATGAAAAATAGTATTTTCCATTAACAAAGGGTGCCTTTTATAGACACCCTTTGTTTGTTCGTTAATCCTCACAAATAAAAATCAACCAATCCCGCAAATTTCTCCTTACAACGCTCCCAAAAAGATAACTTCTCAAAAAACTCTTTCGTCATTTCTTTCGAGTCATGAAAATCTTGTGTTAACGCCTCATTCACTTCTGATACGATAGATCCACCATGAATATACAAATTCATCTCATCATTAATATAGAAGCTACGTGCAGTAAAGTTTGTAGTACCGATAACAGTTAATTCATTATCAATAAGCATTAACTTTCCATGAAACATACCTTTTTTATAACCGCATACAGTAATCCCACTATTAACAGCTTGACGTATGTATGGATATGCCGCCTCTTTAATAAGAGGAATATCTGGTTTATATGACCAAAGTATTTTTACTGTAACGCCACGTTTTTGCGCCGCGATTAAAGCGTTCATTAATTCTTTATTTTTCGCTATAAAATAAGGTGTTGTAATTACAATTGAATGTTTCGCTTGTTTTATTAACTTTATATATTTTTCAGCGACATGATGTCCATTGTAGCTAACCATCGTATGTAATGTATTCCCTTTATTCGCTTTATTCGTACTTCTTTTTATATGTTCTTTCGTATCTCGTTTCCAATCTAAAGCGAATTGCTCTTCTAAATCTTTTGCTCCTTCTCCTCTAAGCCGCACATGATAGTCACGCCAATATCCAAATCGCTTATCTTTCCCTAAGTACTCATCCCCCATATTAAACCCACCTGTATAACCGATTTCCCCATCAATTGTTGTAATACGGCGATGGTTCCGATGATGTAGAGAATAAAATCCAAATGGCAATTCAGGTTTTCTACTATATGTAAAATGAACACCACTTTCCCGCAATTCATTTTTCATCTTTCTTTCAAATGATAAATCATTAATTAAATCAACCGATAAATATACGTTTACTCCTTCTTTCGCCTTCTCCTTTAATAAGTTTAAAAAAGTATGGCTACTTTTATCATCCGATAAAATATAAAAATAAGTGTAAATAGATTGCTTCGCTTCACTTATATCAGTAAATAACTGTTTATAAAACGACTTCCCTTCTACATATAATTGAAAGTCACTATAATGAGGCGCATACTCTGTCGGCATATTTTTCCCGGCTTCCATTTTCCTTCCGAGCGTAACGTCAATATGCATCCAAATTAAAATAACAACGAAAATAGCAATAATAATAGAAGTGACTCGCAATATTTTTTTAATCATTTTGATTTCCTTCCACTCATATTACTTACTATTTCGTAGTGTTTCATTAAAATAAATTTTCATTCAAAATGCATTTCCTACTTTTTGGATGTTACAAAGTTAAAGGAGAGCAGACTATGAAAAGAGCAAAGACTCCTATTATTTTTATCCCAGGTCTTTTCGGTTCAATGAGTAATATTATTATTCCTGGTACCGGTAATTGGAACTTTGGGCTTTCTTCGTTTATTTATGAACCATTCATTATGATGTTAGAAAGTATCGGCTATGAACGAAATAAAAACTTGTTTATCTGTTTTTATGACTGGCGTCAGCGTATTGCTTTTTCCACTCAAAAATATTTATTAAAAACAATTGCCTATGTTAAAGAATTTACAGGGTGCGACAAACTAAATTTAGTTTGTCATAGTATGGGCGGGCTTCTTGCACGTTCTTACGTTCAAAGTGAAGAATATGAAAATGATGTGGAGCAACTTATTATACTCTGTACACCAAACGCTGGATCTCCCCCCAATTATAGTTATTGGACTGGAGGTGCTCTCCCAGTACATACATCTTCTAAAATAAATATCGTTCATTTTTATATGGAACAATACATTCACTACGTAAGCACCTTACACAAAATGAATAAAGTTGAAGCGATACACCGTTACTTTCCAGGATTACAAGATGTTATCCCTTGTAAAGATTACGGAAATTATTTATTTATAAAATCTGGCTCTGCTATTACATTTCTTCCTTATAACAAGATGAA
This sequence comes from Bacillus sp. RC252, assembly GCF_044909215.1. Lineage (NCBI taxonomy): Bacteria > Bacillati > Bacillota > Bacilli > Caryophanales > Bacillaceae > Bacillus > Bacillus sp. RC252. The sequence continues at coordinate 130,321 of NZ_JBIYDV010000005.1, forward strand.
AACGAAAAATCCATTCCTCGATACATTAAATGCAAATAGATTTATGATACAGAAAAGAAATATTGAAACTATACTCATTGCAGGAGATGGAGTAGAAACGATTCAATATTTACAAGTCGTCCCTTCACATTCAAAACTGGAATGGACAGATGGAAAAGTCGTCGGTGATATACTTACAAAACATGGTGATGGTAACGCTGTTCTACATAGTGTTTTTCTTCTAGAGGGAAATAAATATGTTGTGCATGCTTCACATAACGAAGTTCTCTACAAAAGCATTCCTATATTACAAAAGATACTTTAAATTACGAATACAAAAAAGGTGTGGCATTGCGCCACACCTTTTCATTAAATGAAGTTCCTTGCATCATTATTTCTTCCAAACTTATAAATCGCAATTAAGAAGAACGCTATCGCAAAGGCGAATAAGATTAAAATATTTAAATACAAATCTGAAAACGGAATTCCTTGCTGTAATTTCGAAATCGTGTCCATTAGCCAGCGTTGCGGTAAAAAATCAGCTATTTTTTGTACTGTTTTCGGCATAATATCATATGGAAAATAACATCCCGCTAATAAACATGTCGGCACAATAACAACATTTTGCATCGCATTTGAAGCAGTTGAACTTTTTGAAAAAGACACAATGACTAATGATAAACCAATTGCGATTAAAGCAAATATCATGAGTACACCAATCATCACTGTGAAAGGCATATTTATATTTGTATGAAAAACATACTTCATAAATAATACGGCAATTACAATTTGCACTGTTAGTATAATCATATTCACCGCGACATTAGATAATATAAATTTCTTTCCATCTATCGGTGTCGATAATAATCTAAAATACGTTCTGTTCTCTTTTTCTTTTAAAATAATTCCAGATAAATTCGCTGCCGAAAATAGCATAAACATGATAAGATAACCAATCGTTTGATTTGTCATATCCTTATTTTTCGAAGTATCTTCAAGTGTCTCTGCTTTTACTTTAAATGAACCTTTTTGATATCCTGCGTACATACTATCAAATTCACTTTGATCTGTTCCTGCCACTTTACTAATAGCTGCTACATTATCAATATAGTTGTATAAATATGATTTTATAAATCCTGTTACTTGCTCACCTTTAATCGACGAAATCTCAATATGACCAGGTTTCCCTTCTCGAACACTTTCAGAAAAACCAGAATCTAATGTAACAACACCATCAAGTTTTTTTGAAGTGAGTTTATCTTCCACTTCAGATTCCTTAATTTTACTAATATTTACATGATTGAGTCCTTCTAAAAATTTCACTGTATCATTTGCGATAGGCTGATTCTCTTTATTTATAACCCCAATATTTAACGTTCCTTGCCCTACATTCCCATATATTGAAAAAGAAATGAGTGTTCCTATTATCGGCAAACTTACAATAAGCAATAATCCTTTTTTATTTTTTAAAAGCGCAGCTAATGTTTTTCGTATGAGCCATAAAATATCTTTCATATTACAGCCCCTCCCGTCTACGTAATGCGATAATCGCAATTAATAAAAAGATTGCTGAAATTCCAAGATTTAAAGAAATAACCGGCAGTGCTGCTCCTATGTCATTTGCATAAATAATTTTCATAATAGCTGTATTGGCCCACGTTAATGGCGATAAATTCGTAACGATATTTTCTTCCACCACGAAATAAGCACCGCCAAAAATAGAAGCTAATTGCACAACAACCATAATAATTGCTCTAGATGCCTCACCTGTTTTTGTAATATATCCGATTCCTAAACCGAAGCTAATTGCTAGAAAGACTTCTGTTAGTAAAATAATAAATATGATTCCAAGATGGTCGCCCCAATTCGCTTGAAAAACAAATTTACTAAATAAAACGACGAGTAATAGACAAAGTGCATTCGCTACAAGACTACCGAGCACTTTCCCAACGAAAATCTCAGCTTTACTTATAGGTGCTGCAATTAAACGATCTCCTGTTTTACGTATTCGTTCTCCTCGAATTAAAAAACTCGCCCCCATTGCAGCGTACAGTGCAATCATCGTCGTCATTACAACCGCATAGTAATCCATAGAACCTGGTTTTTTAGCAGCTTGTAAAGATGTTTCTTTAATATAATCATTATGATTTCCGTTTGAAATAACTGCGCTAACCTTACTCGGATCTACTTTTGCAACTTCGGCCACTACGTTGTACTTATCAACAAATGTTGTAAGCATGCCTTCCACAATACTTCCCTCAATACTACTTTTGTCACTTCCGTAAAATTTTGCACCATCTTTATTTAACTCTACATAAGCAGCATATTTATTTTGCTTCACTTCTTTTTTCCCATCTATACCTTCGGAAACTTTTTTAAAATGAATACCTGATTTATCGACTTCTTTCGTAAACGCTTCAAACGATTGAGAAAACGTGCTACTCGCTTCATCTTTATATAGCACTTGTATATCCTTAATCGCTTGACTATCGCTATTAAATGCGTTACTTAACGCTGTTCCTAATACAAGCATAAGCACAATCGGAAATGCTAACATGAAAACTAAAGTTCTTACGTCCCTGAAATCTCTTTTAATGTGCATCACTGCAATGTTAAAGATGTTCAATTGATGAACCTCCCTTTACCTTTTCTTCATTTACCTTTTATTTATCTCGTAAGTTTCTCCCAGTCAACGTAAGGAATACAGTTTCTAAGTTCGGAGCCTGCTCCTCTAACGAACGAATTTCAATGTCATGATTAATAAAGTGTTGAATAATTTTATTTAAATTATTTAATCCTGCATCCGAGTTTACCTTGATTACGTTCTCTTCAATTTGAACAGCTTTCACACCATTTATCTCTTTTAAATTTTCTACATCTAAATTTTCTACTGACTTTACTTCAATCCAAATATCTTTCGTATCTGTAATAATCGCTTTTAACTGTTCTTTCGTTCCTTCTGCAATTACTTTACCGTGATCGACAATTGCTATTTTCGTACAAATCTCTTCTACTTCTTCCATGTAGTGACTCGTATAAATAATCGTACTTCCCATTTCATTTAATTTTCGGACAGACTGAAGAATGTAGTTCCTTGACTGCGGATCAATTCCAACTGTCGGTTCATCCATAATAATTAACTTCGGTCTATGAGCGATTGCACAAGCTATATTCAGTCTTCGTTTCATCCCGCCAGAAAAGTTTTTCGGATAACTTTTATGTTTATCACTAAGGCCTACAAATTGAAGTGCTTCCTCTACTCTCGCTTTTAGCTCGGCTCCTCGTAATCCATACAATCCAGCAAAGAATTTCACATTTTCATAGGCAGTTAACTCTTCATAAATCGCAATATCTTGCGGAACGATACCAATATTCATTTTCGCAAATCGATTATATTTCTTTATATTCTTTCCTAGTATGCTGATTTCACCTTCATTACTTCTTAACAAACCAGCAATCATATTAATCGTTGTACTCTTACCAGCACCATTCGAACCTAAAAAGCCAAATATTTCTCCTTCTTTAATAGATAAAGACATATTATCTACCGCGATGAAATCACCAAATTTTTTCGTTAAATTTTTAATTTCCAATGTGTTCATCATTTCACCCCTATTTCGGTTTCTCTGCTTTTATCCCGCTATTTGCGGTCAGTAAGACTCCCACCTCAAAATTCAGCTGGTGCAAAGAAGTTAGGCGGGAGTCGGGCTGCCTGTAAATGCCCGATTGGTTCAACTAACAATCAGCGGGGAAAAACAAAACCCCCACTGATTGAAGTTTCACTTTATTATAAACAAAAAGAATGAACCTGCTCAGTGCAGAAGTTCACTCTTTTCACATGAGATTATTCACTTTTTTCATATGAGATGATTCATCCTCGTCTCATCCTCTTATATCGGCAATAACATTGTTACTGAAAAACCACTTGTTCCATCTACAATAATTTTTCCGTTTACTGATGCTGTTCGCTCCTCCATCCCCATAATACCGAGGCCTTTCTTAACAAGAGCTGCACCTTTACCATTATCCTTCACTTGTACTTTCACCATCTTGTTCAGTACATGAATATCTATTGAAATGACTGTCGCATCAGCATATTTCATCGCGTTTGTTAGTGCCTCCATAACATTTTCACCAATAATCTTCCACTGAATTGGTGAAATCATATCTAAGTTCCCTTTATATACGAATGGAATATTTATATCATGCTTACCAGCAAATTCCTCTATGAATAATTTCATACGATGAATACCAATTTGCTCAGTTGGTGGCTTCATATTTTTTAATGTAATCCGAATGCTTTCAATTCCATCTTTTGAAATATGAATGGCATTTTGTAATAATTCCGCAGATTTTTCTTTATCTATTTCCATTAATCTCTTTGCTGCTTCCATTTGAATTAGTGCACCTGTCATTGAGTGACCAATTTTATCATGAATTTCTTGAGATAGTCGATTTCTTTCCTCTAATTTAAATGTGTATTCAGATTGCCTTATGTAATCTTTATTTTCATTTAAGCTTTTCGTAAGTCTTTGTATGTCTTTTCTCATTTTATCATTTTGCATTTCTAGTTTTAATAATCGTGCTATATAGCGATGAGCTATCGTTAAGGAAAAAAAACAAAATGCACTAATAAGTCCATACGTCATTTGAATACCTTCACCTATAAAAATAATAGGAAGAATCATAATGAAAAAGATTAACCATTTCTTTTTTATGTAATAATTTGCAATTTCATATAAGTTCAAAGGTAAAAATAAAATAAAAAACGGATGAACCTTCCATGTAAATAACATAACTACGCCAATTGACACACAAGTTAATATGTTTTTGTACGTATCTTTTTTAAGTATAGAGATCAACACGTTTACAGAAAGATATAAAAGCAAAGTAAGTATAATCCATGGTAAGTTCGTAACATTTAAATGAATGTAGCTAAACACTATATATAAAAAGACAATAAGTTTACTTACAGTTAACCAAAATTCCATAACATTAATCTACTTTCCCTGTTAAGTAATAAATCGCAATTTGTGTGCGATGTTCAAGTCCAGTTTTCCCTAAAACTGATGTAATATAATTTGCAATCGTTCCTTCAGATATGAAAAGTTGCTTCGAAATTTCTTTATTTGAAAAACCTTTCGCAATTAATGCGATAATACTAAGCTCTCTTTCTGTGAAAAGGCTCTTATCAATTTTAGATTCTTCTTCTCTACTTTCCATTAAATTAGACTTAATTTTATCAAGTACTACATCTTGCATAACAGTTTGACCGTTATATACTCCTTTTATTGCATCACGGATACGCTCTGGATCGTTATTTTTTAACAAATAACCTTTCGCTCCGTTTTTTACTGCATCCAAAATATATTCATCATCATCAAACGTCGTTAAAATGAGAGGCTTCGTTTTTGTCTCTTCACAAATTATTTTCGTCGCCTCTACCCCGTTCATGTTTGGCATACGAACATCTAAAAGCGCAATATCAACATCATGCTTTTTACAATACGCTACAGCTTCTTTTCCATCATTTACAGTATCTAATACTTCGAACTCTTCATATGTATTTAAAATAATTTTCATACCTTCTCTAATAAAAGAATTATCATCGGCTATTAATATTTTAATTTTCATGTTTGTTAGTATGGACCTTATCCTACTAACATTCACATCCTTTCTCCATGTAGCATTTCCTCTTTGCTCATTATATACTTCTCTTTACCATTTTTTCACACCTTTTTCATATAGCCCTCCTGCTAAAAATATATTATTCTTTTTTTACAACATGTGTAGGGTGACTTATCATTTCTTACGTCTATATAATAGAATGCGTCAAAAAGGAGGGAGAGACCGATTGAGGAAAAACAATTAATTGAAAAAGCACAGCAAGGAAGCGAACATGCTTTTCGTTTCCTTGTACAAACATATCGTCATTATATTTTTCAAGTTATCTTTTCTATTTTAAGACATGAAGAAGATGCTAAAGATGTTACACAAGAAGTATTCGTAAAAATCCACGCCTCTCTCCCAAATTATCAATTTCGCGGATTAAAAACGTGGATGGCACGTATTGCCACCAATCACGCTATTGATTATAAGAGAAAAAAAGCTAGAGAAAACGAAGAACTCTCCTTATGTAAAGAAACTGCGGAAAATATAAAATCCTCTCATAATATTGAGGCTTTATTATTGACGAAAGAGCAAAAATTACTCATTGCTCAAAAACTGAGAGAACTTCCCGACAATTACCGTGACGTCGTTCTCGCACATTACTTAGAAGAAAAAAGTTATCAAGAAATTGCTTTGCAAGAAAATATTGAAGTGAAAACAGTCGAAATGAAACTGTATCGGGCAAGAAAATGGATTAAAAAACATTGGAAGGAGGAAGAGTTTCTATGATGCATTATTCAAAAGAAGATTGGCGCAATTATACATTAGATGTTATATCAAACAATGAACGTGAATCTATGGAAGAACATCTTTATGAATGTGATCATTGTTTAGCACTTTATATGGAAAGTATTGATGAACAACATGAAAACCTTCCAATGATAAATGATGATTCATTTACGAACGAAGTTATGACGCAAATTAATTTTGAAACGTTACAACCTAATGAAAATATAAAAACAAACTCACTAAAGCGTACAATTATTCACTACATAATTGCGACTGCGGCTACAATTATTTTTATGGTAAGTGGTTTATTCCAGTATATTTTCACAGCGACATCAAATTTCGAGAAATCTTCAAAACATAACGAGTCTTCTATCTCACAACAAATTGTAAACAAATCGGTAGACACATCAAAAAAGGACGGAGGTTCAAAGCATGATTAAAAATCCCTTTTTAGCACTTGTATTAGGGCTAATTCCTGGGCTTGGACATTTATATTTAAAGAAATTTGGACGATTTATTTTATATAGCGGAGGGGCTTTATTTCTATTTATCTTTGCAGCATTTTGTACAATAGCATTAGGAGCGCGTGATATTGCTTTTCTTTCTCTATTTTTACTAGTCGTGTTATGGGCGATCAATTTATTAGATTTAGTTATCACTATTATTAACCAATCGAAAAAACAAGCTGCCGGAGAATTTACAGAGTCCTCTAAAGAGAGCGAACGATTTTATATCATTCTCCTATCAATCATCCCTGGACTTGGTCATTTCCAATTAGGGCTTATGCAGCGAGGTCTTACATTTTTAGTCGCTTGCGCAGGCTTAGGCAGCATGATTATATTTGTGACATTATTAACATCTCAAGGAAGTTTCCTTATCTTCCTTATTACGTTACCTGTTTTATGGATTTATAATTTCTTCGATGTTGTTCAGCAACTACAGAAAAAAGAACGTGGCGAGCAATTAGTTGATCGTACTATTTTTGAAGACTTTGAAGAGCACCGAGAACAAGGAAAGAAAAGTAAAACATTTGCTTCTATTTTAGCGATGTTCCCTGGAGCAGGACATATGTATTTAGGCTTACAACGCCGTGGTCTTCAGCTTATGGCAGCCTTTTTACTATCTATTTATTTGCTCGACTTATTAAGACTTTCTGCGTTTTTATTTTTAGTACCAATCATTTGGTTCTATAGCTTTTTTGATGCGTTACAGCAAACTGCAAAATACGGAAAAGAACGTGTAAATGACGAACCTATCATTGACTATTTTATAAATCATCAAAGATGGATCGGTATTGGGTTAATTACACTCGGTGGTTATTATTTATTAGATCAAACAGTCCTTCCTATTTTGAATGACTATTTTGCAACTATATTTAATATTCATCTTAGCGAACTATATTATCGCTATTTCCAAACATCTATCGTTGCTCTCCTTTTAATTGGTGGCGGCTTTAAATTGTTACTTGGAAATAAAGAAAACAAAGGTGGTACAAACGAATGAGAACATGGCGCGTTGGAACATTCTCAATGGGGCTCTCCATTATTACATTAGGTTGCTTTTTACTATTTTCAGTCGTAAAAGGAGTTCAAGCATTAGATACATTAACAGCCTGGTGGCCTGTTTTACTTATCATACTTGGCGCTGAAATTTTACTATACCTTCTATTTTCTAAGAAGGAACATTCATTTATTAAATATGATATTTTTAGTATTTTCTTTATCGGAGTTTTAGGAAGTGTTGGAATTGCTTTTTACTGCTTATTATCAACTGGATTGCTAGAAGAAGTTCGTCATTCTATTAACACAACTAGACAAACGAGTAATATTCCAGACGGACAACTTGATATACCTGAATCTATCAAAAAAATCGTAGTGGATGCGGGGCATCACCCTCTAACGATAGAGGGTGATAATACAAATCAAATTCATCTTTTTGGAACATATGAAATGACGACAAAAACAAATGAAAAACCTAATTTAAAAAGAGATGATTTCCTTTCAGTTCAAACGGCTGGAGAAACGATGTATATAACGTTAAAACCATTACCGGTTCAGCATACGTTATTTAACTCAACACCACAGGTGAAACAAACACTCGTTCTTCCGCAAAATAAAAATGTAGAGATCCGCGCTTCAAATAACGAACTATCTCTTTATCCAGGTCAATTACAAAATAATTGGTTTATACAAAACAGTTCAAACGTATCTGTTCATTTAACTAAAGAAAGTGATGTTTCTTTAACAGCCGTAACAAATCAAAAAGAAACTCACGGAAACACACCTTGGGAACAAGTAGAAGATTTAGCGAAAAAAGAAAATAATTCTTCAGAAGAAAATCCAGAATTAAATGGGCAAGAACATTGGTATAAAAACTCGATAAAAACAGGAAATGGAACGTACAAATTAAATATTGAGAAAGCTTATAATTTAAATATGAGCGTTATCGAAAAATAAGAAACCTTCCACAATTGTGGAAGGTTTTTCTCATATAATCGCTTTTATTCCTTCTAAAATTAATCCAATCATAAAACCACAAACAGCCCCGTTCACACGAATCCACTGCAAATCTTTACCGACATTATTTTCAATCATTTCGATTAATGTTTTATCATCTAACTTATCAAGGTTTTCTTGCACAAGCTTTCCAATTTTCGAATGATTCTTTTCAACAATAGTAACAACTTGTTTTTGTAACCAATCTTCTATTTTTTGAACAGTCAGTTCGTCTTCTTTTATTTTATTCATTTGTGTTTGTAAGAATGGAACAACATATTTATCAGCAAATTCTTCATTCTTCACAAAGGTAACTGCCCTACTCTGTACTTGCTCTAGCATTTCTTTTATTTTGTCTGTAGCATCCCAATTTGCAATCCATTTTTCTTTCCAATTCTCTAATTCCTGTAATAAAGATTCATTTTCTTTTACATTTATAATCTCTTGACGAATTTTCGCTAATATAAGTTGTCTTGTGCTATTATCTGCATCTTGTAAGCTGTTAATATTGCTAATGATAAACTTCTGCAAAATGCCGCCGATTTTATCCTCATCAACAATATTCATAAACGATTTCAAAGTAAACTGTAGGAATCCATCTACTTTTATGTTTTCCATCGCCTTCATGCCTAAGCTTCCGAGCTGATAACGTGCTTCATCTTGAGCTGTCCAATCTTTCACTTTTACTAATATGTAATCAAGTGTTTTTTCATCATATTCTTGCACTACTAATTGATCCACGAGAACTTGTAATATGTTACTTGTGTTAATTGTATGCAAATACGTTTTTAATTCTTTTTCAATAATAACTGCTAATTTTTCCGTATCTATTTGAAGAATCGCTTTCTCAGCAATTGTTACAATTCCTTTTTTCACAGCGTCAGACTGTAACTCTTTCTCAGCAATTTGCAGTACCATTTGTGCTAGCTGCATTTCTTTTACTTTACTTGTAATACTTTCTTTCGTCAGCCATTCATTTTCTAACGTAGAAACGAGACCCTTTGTTACCCGTTTCCGATTTTTAGGTAATAATGCTGTATGTGGAATTGGAATTCCCAACGGATGACGGAATAAAGCTGTAACCGCAAACCAATCCGCAAGTCCACCAACTAACCCAGCTTCAAATCCCCCTTGAATAATCTCCCCAGCTACCGTTCCTTGAAAAGGGATGGAAGCCGCAAAACCTACGCCCATAACCCCAAGCGAAATACCCGCTATATATTTAGTCTGTAATGACATCGTATACACATCCTCTTATTATGTAAAATAAAGCTTTTTGTTATTTTTATTCGATATTAGCAATCCTTTATATCTATACTATAAAGAACTAGTGCGAAAATAACAAAGAATTTTATGTACATGAAAAAAATGAGGCTGTAAATAGCCTCATTTTTATTTTAACTTTAATTCCAAACCTTTCTTATAATACCCATTCATCACGTCTTCCGGAACCATACTCCCACCAGTTCCCCACACAATATGAGTACCTTTCTTCACCTTCTCTGTTAACTGTTGTTTTTGTAAATACTCATTTTCAGCTTTACATACATTCAACGGCCCTATCAAACCCGCTAATGCAGAAGGCTCTAAATAAATATTTTCAGTATCAGCCAGTTCTTTTAATAATCTATATAACTCCTCATCACTTACTGTGTAATTTCCACTCAAAAATGGTTCCATCGTTTTACCGACAAATCCAGATGGTCTTCCTACTGCAAGCCCATCCGCATCAGTTACATTGTCAATACCGATATCTTGAACGGCAATTTTATCGTGAAGCCCTGTCATTAAACCGAGTAACATACACGGAGAGTGCGTAGGCTCCGCAAAGAAACAGTGCACATTGTCTTTGTACAATAACTTTAAACCAAATGCTACTCCGCCAGGCCCGCCACCTACCCCGCACGGAAGATAAACGAATAAAGGGTGCTCTTCATCTACTACAATTTCTAACTCTTCTAATTGTTTTTGTAAACGTGACGCTGCTACTGCGTATCCTAAAAATAAATCATGTGAGTTTTCATCATCAACAAAATAACAGCTAGGATCTGCATCTGCTTGCAGTCTTCCTTCTTCTACCGCTTTACTATAATCAGCTTCATATTCAATAACGTTTACACCTTTACTTCTTAATAAATCTTTTTTCCATTGTTTTGCGTCTGCTGACATATGGACTGTCACATTGAAACCTAATTTCGCACTCATAATACCGATGCTAAGCCCTAAATTTCCAGTAGAACCTACTGCAATTGAATGCTTCGCAAAAAAAACTCTAAATCTATCACTATCTAAAATTGAATAATCATCTTTCTCTGTTAACATTCCATGCTGAAGTGCCAGTCGCTCTGCATGTTTCAGCACTTCGTATATTCCGCCTCTAGCTTTTATTGATCCTGATATCGGAAGCCCGCTATCACATTTTAATAGTAATTCCCCTAAAATAGGTTGCCCATAATTTTTCTCTAAAGATTGTTTCATAGAAGGTATTTTCACTAAAGGTGATTCTATAATACCGCCTGTTTCCTTCGTTTCAGGAAATACTTTCGCAATATATGGTGCAAAACGCTTTAATCTCTCTTCCGCGTCTTTTACATGTTCTTCATTAAGTGGCGAATTTTTTATTGCTGTTTCATACTTTTCCATATTCGGGTTTATCCAAAATACTTCTTCTGTTGCGATTAAGTTATTTACTAGTGGATATTGCTCTTTTAATGCCTCTATCTCCTTCATTCCTCTTCCTCCTCATATCCTTGTAGCTAGCCATATAATAAATTATAATTAATTTTAATATAGTTTAACATAAATAATTCATTTGAGTTAATTTTAATTTAATTTATTTAAATATAATTTAATAATTATTAAGGAGCATTTATTATGGAAAATATAGATATTGGTAAAAAGATTGAAAAACAAAGAAAAGAAAAAGGATTAACTAGTAAAGAATTAGCAAAGATGGCCGAAATCACACCATCAATGCTTAGTCAAATTGAACGTGGTTCTGCTAACCCTTCTATTCAAACATTAAAGGTACTTGCAAAAGCTCTTGATGTTCCAACATTTAGTTTTTTACTTGAAGAAAATAATACAGACGATTTAATTGTACGTTCTCATAAAAGAAAAAAAATGATTATCGATAATTTATCATATGAATTGTTATCACCTGATTTCACAGGAAATTTAGCAACAGCAATTATGACTATCCCACCAAATACTGCTTCATCAGAAAATGTTCTAGAACATAAAGGTGAAGAATTAGCATTTGTATTAGACGGAAAAATCACATTGCACTTAAATGAAGAAGAATACACATTAGAAACTGGTGATAGCGTAAAAATACCAGCTTATTTAAAACATAAATGGGTAAATCAATTCGAGAAAAATGCGATTGTTTTATTTTCTGTTACTCCGCCGATTTTTTAATTCATATGATGATACAAAAATAGCCATGCTCTCCGTGCATGGCTACTTTTATTTTTTTGGTACTAACAAAATCCCTAAACTAATAACAAAAAAACTGAGTATTTGCTGTATTGAAAGACCAAATAGAACTGAATTTTGTTCACTAATAAGTGAAATAATGATATGAGCAATTCCCTCGCAAATTAGAAAAAAGCTTATATTCTTTCCATTTCCTAATCTTTCATTTTTAATCCATAACGAGCCAATTATACCGAGTGCGAGTATAATCTCATACATGAAAATAGGATGATACAAAAATTTTGATTCATATATTTTCATCCCCCACGGCAGTGTCGTTTGTGCACCTACTTCTTGATGGAATATAAAATAAAAGATTATACTCACGCAAAATCCAAAAGGTAATGTATCAAGTAAAATCCGAAGAGAAAATTGCTCTTTTTTACTTTTCCAAACAATATATATACTCGCAATTACGCACCCTACTATAATATGCTGAATACTTCCTACAGCTAATAATGCTGGCATTGGCGCCCCAATGGCCCATACCGGATTTAAAATTGCCGGTGCGAATTTCCATACTAATACAATGATAAGAAAGCCATTCGTTACTGCATCCATCATTTTTTCATATTGAATATTTTGCTTTTTCATCCTTAGTTTCATTAGAGTAAATCCAAATAAACTTCCTATTATAAGAGAAACGGGTTGTAACCTCACCATCCACTCCATCACTATGAAATCCCCTCTTAATTCTCAATTATTTTCTTAAACTTCTCTTCTAATTGATCTGGAGGTAATACACCTCGTGCATGATCTACAATAATTCCATCTTTATTAACAAAAAATGTCGTTGGTAAAGAAAATACTTTATAATCTATTCCAGCTACTCCGTCCATATCTAATAGAACAGGAAATTTAAATCCGTGACGATCTGCAAATGCGCTCGCTTCTTGTACTGGATCCCCGATTGTTGCATTTACCGCAAAGATTTCAACATCCTCCTTATATTTATCATACAAACGAACTAGATCAGGAGCCTCCATTTCACATGGACCACACCATGATGCCCAAAAATTAATAACATATGGTTTTCCCTTTGCATCATTTAACGAATAAAGCTTCCCATCTAATCCTTTTAATGTTATGTTCGGCGCTTTAAATCCCACTTGTGGTAATACTTCCTTCTCTTGTAACTCCGCTTGTTTCGCTTTTCTTTCTTTTTCTTCTTTCTTAGTATTATAAAAGTTAACTCCGGCCCAAATTAGTGCCCCAGCTAGTATAATAGCAATTAGTTTCTTCACTTTTCTTCCTCCTCATTTCTAAAATCCCGTAAATCCGCCGAATAGACGAATAAAGAACGCTGTAATTTTCGTCATTTGATTTGTATATAATAAAACCCCTGTTAAAATCATCATTCCACCGCCGATTTTCATCATGACATTGGCATAAGTAACAATCCATCTTACCTTTCCAATAAAAAATGCCATCACGAAAAACGGAACTGCAAAGCCAAGAGTATATGCCGTAATATAAAGAAGCGCACTTTCAGGATTGGTCGCCCCGAGCATAAGCACTGCAGAAAATATCGGACCAACACACGGTGTCCATCCTGCTGCATATGTCATGCCGACCAAAATTGAGCGAATATATCCTGTCGATTTACTTCTATACTGCACTTTTTTCTCTGCCATAAGCCACTTAGGCTGAAACAATCCAGTCATAAATAACCCCATCAAAACAATAAAAACCCCACCAATTTGCTGAATCAATCTTTGATTAGATGAAAAAGTAATCCCAATCCAACTCACCGATAAACCTAACGCATAAAATATAACCGAGAAACCGATCATAAAAAATACTGTATGTATAATCGCTGACTTTTGCATAATCCCACGATTTTCTTTTAAATCTTGAATAGACACACCTGTAATATATGATAAATAAGATGGATATAGCGGTAAAGAACATGGTGATATAAATGAAAGTATCCCAGCCCCTACTACTAGCCAAATTGTTAAATCCGCCGCATTCATTTTATCTCTCCTAAACACACTACAATGCGTAGTGTTAATTATTAAAAAAAGAGGCTATATGCACTCTCCGACAATAAGTACAATCGACATACAAAATAGCCCTAACGTTACATATACTGAATTTGTATGTAATGGCATATTCAGCTTAACAACTTTCTCATTCAACACTTGCTCAATTCGTAAATTAATTGCGGTTTTCGCAAACGACGCTGTAATACATTGATTTTCCATCGTCTTTATTTTAATTAACTTTAATAATGCACTACCTAGCTCAAATGAAGATTTCATTTTTTGCATCGCATATTTATCTGCTGATAGCTCTTGATATACATGATAACGCTGCAACATCCCTTTTAATATAGGAATATACATCATTCCCTCAGCTAACAATGTAAAGAAAAATAACTTTAATGGATCTCGATTTTTTTGATGATATTCCTCATGTAATACAATCGCATCAATTTCTTCCTCAGAAAATGCCTGAAACATTCCTTCTGAAATGACAATTTTCGGTCGAAATAATCCAATTGTAAATGCCGTAATCTGTAACGTTGATAATACGTACACTTGCTTTCCTTTTCTAGTAATAGACACGAGATTTCTTTTCAATCTTTTACTATAAAAAAATTGCTTCCAAATTCTTTTACTCATAATAATTACAGTAAATAACAGTAATCCGGCTATCATTATACGAAGTATTGATAGTTCCCTCATATGTTTTTGTAATTCAAATAAACAAAATTGAGAAAGGAAAAATGCTTTATTTTGAAAAAGAAATGGGTATGTAACGTAGTATACTAACATGCTTAAAAAAAGCACACTAATAGTCACTGCTAACAAAACGATTTTACGCATTTGCCACTTCATTTTATCGGTCCTCTTTTTTTAGCCGACTTAATTTCTCTTCTAATTTTTTTATTAAAGACGGATCAGCTTGTTCTAACTCATCTATCATATGGTTCACAACAAGATCTCCAAATTCACCCATTAATTCCTGTGTCATTTTCTTCGTTTGATTAGATAAAAATTCTTCCTTCGTTTGTGTAGTACGATACATACCACTTCTTTTCACAATATGCTTTTCTAAATGTGCTTTCTCTACTAATCTGTTCATAACTGTCATTACAGTATTAAAATTCACCGGGGATTCTTCACTTAATCTCTGTTGCACATCTTTAATGGTAATACCCTCAGTAGCCCAAACAATTTCCATTATTTTCGCTTCAAGCGGTCCGAAAAAGTGATTTAACCCTTGCTCATTTAACTTGTAGTTTTGAGTAAACATCGTATGGCCCCTTTCACACTACAGATTGTAGTATAAAATATATAGAAGGTCAAACATAAATGATATTAACTGATACTTAAATGAATCCTAATCTCCACTAATTAGTTATCTGTACCACGTTCGATTCATTGTAAACCTAACTTCTCTCCAAATGTATCATAGAGATAATATTCTAATATTTGCACACTAAATTTCTCATTACGCCCAAGTGCAAATAATTCCCGATCTTTAGCTACGATAGTATCTAATGGAATCACCACATTATCCACTATTTTTGTAATTTCAATTATATTACTTTCTACGTTTACTTCTGTTTTAAATTCAATATTTTCTAATACTATATGTGAACGCCTTCCTGATGCAAAAAAAGTAAAGTTAGGGTTTTTAAAAATTCCAATTTCACTCTCTAACGGATATAAATATTTATAAATTATATCTCTGTGTCCATCTTTTATTATTTTTTCATCTTTTTCATCATCTAAATATTCTTTCACCTTCGCTGCGAACTCAAATCGAAAATCCACTCTTTCACGCTCCCTCTTTTTAGTCTACGCTAATAAATATATTAATATAATTTAACTATATTATAAAATAAGTTCCTATAAAAAGTAAAAAACACTTTTGTAAAACTTTTGGTATTCCCTGTACTTTTTAAATATAAATACTCCTTCAACATTCATTAGTACGTCGTTATATTCATTTAAACATATTGTTCCCATATTTTGAAACAATATTTTCCAGTATTATATATCAATAAAGTGAAACTTTAATCAATGGGGGGTGTTCATCCCCCATTGATTATTAGCCCACACCAATCGGGCGTTTACGGGCAGCAGGGCTCCCACCTAACTGCTTTGCTCCAGTTGAATTTTGAGGCGGGAGTTTACTGCCCGCAAATAGCGGGATAAACTGCTTCTAATTCCTTTCTATCTACAGCTAACGATACCTCATGCTATTTCAGTATATTGTTTGCTTTATTTCCCCTTATTCATTAAATCACAGAAGGAATGTAACTCCCCACTATCGAATTTTTACATAACAAATATTATTAGGTGGTGCTTTACTATGAAATTAGCTGTCATTGGTGGCGGTGATTTACAAGATCCAAATCACTTGCATATTAATGAACGACTTATAGAATTAACGAATAAACAATACCCAAAAGTATTATTCATTCCTACAGCTAGTCGTGATGATGAAGGATATATAAAGTTATTTTTAGAAACATTTGAAAAGCAATTACATTGTGAGGTTCAAATTTTACGCATTTCAACCGAAACACCTACTAAATATGAAATAGATGAGATGATTCATTCTGCCGATTTAATTTACCTTGGCGGTGGAAATTACGTTCACATGCTTGAACAATGGAAAGAACATAAACTAGATGAAAAGTTACTATTTGCTTTAAAACGTGGAACACTTATTGCAGGATATAGTGCCGGTGCTATGTGCTGGTTCACATCTAGCATTCGTTCAGATTATGAAGGTTCCGGTTATATAGAAAGTAGTGGCTGGGGTATTGTTAACAAAAGATTTTGCCCCCATTACAATCAATTAAATAGAATGAATGCCTTCCATACGTTTTTACAAACTCACCAAGGTAATATAGAAGGTATTGCATTAGAAGATAATTGCGCTTTATATATTACAGAAGGTTCATTTGAAATTATCGGTGAGCCAGATACAGCTTGGGAGTTTTATATGAATAATGGAGAACTCATTAGACAACATTTTGACATAACTTTAAAAAGTTATTTATAAGCATTCATAAAAAAATGTCCCTAAGTATAATGACTTAGGGACATTTTCATCTTTTAACTCACTAATCGTGTAATTCGTTTCTTCTGCCATGAAAGCTTATAATATGCATACTGTAATATTAAGCTGACGATGAATGCAGCTGGATACCCAATCCATATCCCTTCTATTCCAAGGCTCGTATGGTAAGAAAGATAATACGCCACAGGTACTTCAACAAGCCAAATTGATACAACACTGATTACAGTTGGCCATAGTACAGTACCACTTGCTCGCATTGTCGCACTAATAATTTGTGCATGACCGAAAATTAAGTAGCTCCATAATGTAATCATGATTAGACTATGAGCAATGTCAATTGTATTTTGACTTGTTAAAAATAGTGCTAAAATATCTCTTGAGAACAAGTAAATAAGAGATATTAATACACCACCAATTATATAATTCATAATAATTCCGGCCTTAACAACTTTCTGCAATCGATCAAATTGGTTCGCACCAATTGATTGCGCTGCAAAAATTGATACCGTAATACCGAGGCTAACCGCTGGCATTTGTACATAACTTGCAACTTGGTTCACAACACCATACGCCGCTGTTGCATCTGAACCGTACCGATTTACAAATGCGATTACCGCGATCTCTGATAATGAAACTAATATCATATTAATACTCGCTGGAATACCGAGGCGTAACAATAATTTTAATAACTCCCAGTCCATACGAAGATATTTTCTTACTGTCCCGTCTAATTGTAGTGGATGATTTTTCTTCTTTAAATACACTAGCATGACAATAAACGTAATAACTGTAGATATAACTGAAGCATAGGCTGCTCCGTAAACATCTAATTTCGGAGCTCCTAACCAGCCAAAAATAAGAATTGGTAATAAAATCATATTTAGCGCTGTACTTACGATTAAAAAGTAAAATGGCGTTTTTGAATCTCCTGTACCTCTCATAAATGTTGTGTATGCAAAATATAAAAATAATACTGGCATAGATATAAATAAAATTCTTGCGTAATGCACACTTATTTCAATAATATTTTCTGGCGTTCCCATAAGACGCATAATATCCATCGCAAAAATACTACCTATTATCGCCAACACGACTCCGATAATAAAAGTAAACGTAAGCGTCGTACCAACGATAGCTTTTAAGCGCTCCTCATTTTTAGCACCAAATGCCTGACCAATTAAAATTGAACTACCAGAACCAATTCCAATTACAAATGAAACGAGTAGGAAAAATAACGGAAAAAATGCCGATATAGCTGCTAGATCATTTACGCCAAGCCATCTTCCTACTACTACCATTCCAAATAACTGTCCAACTGACTGTAATACATTACTTAAAAGTAACGGCACTAAAAACATGGACATCGATTTCCATATCGGCTTATGTTCCGTTTCTGACTTCTGTGACTCTACACCTTCTTTATTGTTATTTGTAGGTGGTTTCAAATTTCATTTCTCCTTTTACTAAAAATCTGTTTTTCAACTTCTATCTCTTTGTATAGTTGTTATAACGATGTGCTTCCATTCATTTTCTTTTCCGTATTATTATAACTTCACCCAGTATTGGCTTCCATCAGCTGTTCTATCTAAAAACCCATATTCGATTAAATATCTTCTTAAAGTTACAAAATCCGGGTATACACTTTCTATGACAGTATTTACTTCTTTTTCATTGTACTTTTTATTCCTATCAAACTTCGTCACTAAATGGCGTAATATAATTAATTTACGCTTTTGCTTTTTCGGAAATTTAGAAAGCGGTCCATCTAATCCTTCTGTAAAATGTGCTTTTAATACTTCCTCATTTTCTTCTTCCGTAATATTGTAGCGATCATCCACCATCGTTGCTGTTCTATGAATGGGTACAAATTTCGTTTGTACTTTTGATTTTTTTTCTGACAGTTCCATTAACGCTAAAAACACTTTCGCTTGCTTCATTTTTTCTCTAAGTGTAAATCGATGATTACGAATGGTTGATGTACTTCCGCCATCCATCTCTTTTACAATCTCTTTATCATTTAGCCCCATATGGAAAAACTGAACCATTTTCTTTTGCAAATCCGTTAAACCCGTATACTTCTTATCAAGATTTAATAAATAATCAAACATAGACGTATGTTCATTTTGCACATGCAATTGCACAAACTTCTCTGCTTCATACAAAACTTGATTATCTTGATAAATAACCCCCTTAATAAACGCTTCTCCACAAGCTAAACAAATATATTCCTCTGCTTCCGCTTCAAACACATACCCTTTCTTCAATTCCTCAACCGATGCATCCCAAAACTTCTCTGAAATATCATTCACACTAAACACTCCTTCAAAACGTTTATTCAAAAACTAAACAAATCACAATAACGTTTATTACCACTTCACCATCTTAACATAACACAAACAAACATTTCAACGTTCCGTTTACCCATTTTATAAACTTTTATAAAAAAATCTATTAAACAAATTAAAAAAGGACTTAAAGCAACGAAAAGCGAATGTGTTTAATAAATGAATTTAGGATGTGAAACAAAACATGACTATTTTGCACGACCCTTGGTTTACTGTTAAACAAATCGCTCGAAATACATATGCGATTAGTGAATATGGACATTGGGAGAAAGTACATTCCTTCTTACTTGTAGGCGATACCACCGCACTCCTTATCGATACTGGACTAGGTATCGATAAGATGAAACGTATAACGGACCAACTAACAAACTTACCAATTACAGTTGTCACAACACACGTTCATTGGGATCATATCGGTAGTCACTCACAATATGAAGAAATCTATGTACATGCTTTAGAAGAAGATTGGCTCATTAACGGCATAAAAGGACTTCCTATTACTCAAATTAGGCACGACATCGCTCGTGACATTACTAAACCTACACCTAAAACATTTCAACCTGAAACATTCAATCCATTTCAAGGAACACCAACAAAATTACTACAGGATGGAGACATTATTGATATCGGAAATAGGAAAATTCAAATTATACATACTCCAGTTCACTCACCAGGATATATTTGTATATACGATTATGAAACTGCGTTTTTATTCACAGGAGATTTACTTTATGAAGGCACGATTTTTGCGTTTTATCCTTCCACAAATCCTGTAGACTTAGTTCAGTCTCTAAACAAAATTACAAACTTCTCTCCTATTAAACAAATTTACGGTTCACATCATACACTTGGTCTTTCTCCTACTATATTGAAAGAAGTAAAATACGCTATTCAATATTTAAGTGATAACAACCTCGTTCAACATGGAACCAACATTCACTCATTCCAAAACTTCAGTATTCAATTTTAACTACAAAAAAGGTGTTTCCACATATAGAAACACCCTTTTTACCCTTTATATATTTTATAAACAACTTCCACTAAAACTTTACTCGCTTGTACAAATACATGTTTTCGCTTTCCATCCTCAGCGAATCTATTTGAGCAGCCATTCATAATCATCATACAACTAATTATGACTAGCACTACACTTCTATTCTTGTTAGTCACTTTATGCCACTCCACTATTAAAAACTTCATTTAAATTTATCCTATCAAAAAATTTTACACGAATAATAAACCGAAAGAATATGCAATTCTGCATATTCTTTCGGTTTATTACGATGTTGTGATTTAATTTAGTTAAATAACACGTATAACGAGGTGACTAACTTGAAGTTTAAAGCGAAAAAAAATCCATTTCACGTCATTTTTATTACATTATTTATAATTATTTTTTTCATTTCGCTATTCTTCCAAAACGAAAATTCTATTTTTTTCACTCTTATGATGCTGTTAAATATCGTGAATCTCTCTTCATTCTATTTCTCTCACTACAACATAACGGAATCTTCTCTTATTGTAAAACACGGTTTCATATTACGTACTGAAATTCCATTTGAAGATATTCGTCACATTAAATACTCTGGCAAAACACTCCGTTCAGAAAAATGGACTAGGCAGCAATTAGAAATCGATTATAATTTATTTGACTCTGTGACAACTTTCGTACCACAAGCAGAAGAAAAATTCATTTCACTCTTAAAAGAGAACTGCCCACATATGAAAGTAATGAATACGTCTTCTAACAAATAATATCTTTTGGAGCTTGCAGTAGTACAAGTGGCGGAAACATAAAATAAATATCAAAAAAAGCCAAGATTCTAAACTAAGAACCTTGGCTTTTTCTATTACTCTTTCGGAGCAATCATTTTTTTCGGATCTACAATTTCATCAAATTGCTCTTCTGTTAATAGGCCCGATTGCAATGCTGCTTCTTTTAAAGTTAACCCCTCTTTATGAGCATGCTTCGCAATTTTCGCTGCATTTTCATATCCTATATGCGGGTTTAATGCAGTAACAAGCATTAATGAACGATTCACATTCTCTTTAATTACTTCTTCATCCGCTTCAATGCCAACTGCACAATTATCATTAAATGAAACAATTGCATCTGCTAATAAGTGAGCGGATTGTAAGAAGTTATATGCAATAACTGGTTTAAATACGTTTAGCTCAAAATTACCTTGGCTCGCAGCAAATCCGATTGTTGCGTCATTTCCCATCACTTGCGCTACAACCATCGTTAACGCTTCACTTTGCGTTGGATTTACTTTACCTGGCATAATAGAGCTTCCTGGCTCATTTGCCGGAATAATAATTTCTCCTAGACCACTACGTGGACCACTTGCCAGCCAGCGTACATCGTTAGCGATCTTCATTAAATCAGCTGCTAATGCCTTTAATGCACCATGCGTATATACAACTTCATCATGGCTCGTTAATGCGTGGAACTTATTTGGTGCAGAAATAAATTGCTTACCTGTAAATTGGCTAATTTCCTCTGACACCATCTCACCAAATTTAGGATGAGCATTAATACCTGTTCCAACTGCAGTACCACCAATTGCAAGCTCTTTCATATATGTATTGCTCTCTGCAATCATACGCTCTGTTTTTTCAAGCATACGGTGCCATCCGCTAATTTCTTGTCCTAACGTTAACGGTGTTGCATCTTGTAAGTGTGTACGACCAATTTTTATAATATGTTCAAATGCAGTTACTTTTTCTGCTAAAGTTTCTTTTAATTTCGTAATTGCCGGTAATACGTGATTTTCTACTGCAATTACACATGCTACATGAAGCGCTGTTGGAAATGTATCATTTGAACTTTGAGACATGTTCACGTCATCATTCGGATGAATATGTACGTCAGATCCCTTATCTTTCAAAATTTGATTCCCTCGATTTGCAATTACTTCATTCACATTCATGTTTGACTGTGTACCGCTACCCGTTTGCCATACAACAAGCGGAAAATGTTCATTCCATTTCCCTGCAATTACTTCGTCAGCTGCTGCCACAATTGTTTCTGCTTTTTCTTCTGATAACTTTCCTAATTTTTGATTGCTAAGCGCTGCACTCTTCTTTAAAATGGCAAATGCTTTTACAATTTCAAGCGGCATTTGCTCTGTTCCAATCGGGAAGTTTTCTTTACTACGTTGTGTTTGTGCTGCCCATAATTTATCAGCTGGAACTTTTATTTCTCCTAATGTATCTCTTTCAATTCTGTACTCCATTTTTTCATCCCCTTGAAAATATAATACCTACATCTCTTATATTAACAGACTTTTAATCAAATGATAAGAATTCTCACTCATATATACAAATATTCAATATTTTTTTCATAAATTCCTCTTGACCTAAACTTAGGTTTAGGCTGTACCCTTTCCATTGTAACCTACTATAACGACACTGGAGGAATTCAAAATGAAAAAATATGCTTTCATAACAGGTGCGAATAAAGGGATCGGATATGAATTGGTTCGTCAATTAGCAGAAAAAGACTATCACGTATTTTTAGGTGCTCGTAATAAACAACTTGGACAACAAGCCGTAGAATCTTTAAATGTTTCAAACGTTTCCTATATTCAAGTAGACATTTCTAGTGCTCAATCCATTCAAGAAGCAATCAAAAAAATCCATGAAACGACTGACCACTTAGATTTATTAATCAATAATGCAGGCATAGCACTCGACTTCCATACGCTACCTAGTGAATTAAATATTGAAACTTTACGCCAAGGATTTGAAGTTAACTTTTTTGGAACATTCCAAATGGTGCAAGCCTTTTTACCATTATTAAAGAAATCAAGCAACAGTAAAATTATAAATGTAACAACTGACATGGCCTCACTAACAATGTTTGCTAGCGGTGAAACACACCCAATTAATACATTAGGATACAATTCTTCAAAAACAGCTATTAATGCTTTAACATTAGCATTTAGCAAAGAATTTGGTACTAACGGTCCAGCAATTTTCGGAGTAACCCCTGGTTTTACAACTACTGACCTAAATGGAAATTCCCCAGGTGGCCATACGACCAATGAAAGTGCTAAAATTATTATTAAATATGCATTAAGTGAAACAAACTATAATGGTAAAATACTAAATAAAGACGGCATTATACCTTGGTAATAAAGGGATGAATGATATGTATTATACAATTGGGCAAGTCGCCAAAATGCACCACTTAACTATTTCTCAAATACGTTATTACGATAAACAAGGACTGTTCCCTTTTCTTAAAAGAAATGAAAAAGGAGATCGCGTTTTTGATGAAGAAGCACTGAAATATTTAGAGATGATTTTATGTTTAAAAAACACCAGTATGCCAATTCAAAAAATAAAAAAATTTATCGACTGGTCTATGGTGGGGGAATCTACCATCCTTCAACGGTTGGAATTAATGAAACAACAGGAGACCAATGTCTTACAGCTCATTCAAGACACTGAAAAAAACTTAAAAAAGATACAACAAAAAATTGCTAAATATGAGGACGAAATAACTTCTTCAACTCCTATTATAAAATAAAAAATCACCTTCTACATATTGTAGAAGGTGATTTTTTATTTTATGATGCTTGCTTTCCTTTATCCGCATCATCTACATACCAAATGAACTTGCCTGTATATCCATAAATAACTGCTAAAATGAGTGATACGAAGCTTAGCCACATAAATGGAACGTATGATAATGTTGATACACCTAAAATACCAGCCATAAAAATACCATTATCAGACCATGGAACCATACCAGAAGTCAAAGTTCCACCTACTTCTGAGTTACGTGCTAATACGCGGCGATCTATTTTTAATTTATCATAGCTTTCTTCCATAATTTTTGGTGTTAAAATAAGTGATACGTACATCGCACAACCAAATATGTTAGCTAAAAATGCAACGATTAGTGTAGACAATGTTACATTACCTGCAGAATTTAATTTCTTCTCAAATTTCGATACGATTACCTTTAGAACACCTAGCTTTTCAAGTAATCCACCAAAACCTAAGCCGAAAATAATAACGGCTACTGAACCAAGCATACCATTAATTCCACCACGGTTTAATAACTTATCGACAAACTCGACACCAGATTGAATTGAGAATCCGTTATATGCTGTTCCAATTGCCTCTCCAAAGTTCATTCCTTGGAAAAGTGTTGCCCAAATTGCACCAATTAAAGCTCCCATAGCAATTGTTGGCATAGATGGTTTCTTCATCGCCAATAGCACAATAACAATTACCGCTGGAACAAGCATCCATATTTTAATATCAAAGTGCTTTAATAAAGATTCTTTTAAAAACTCAACTCTATTTAAATCTACATTATCCCCGCCATACATCCATCCAGCAACAGTAAACATAATGCTGGTAATAATATAAGCTGGAACGTCTAATACGAGCATGGCTCGAACGTGAGCAATAACATCTACTTTCGCCATAGAAGCTGCAAGAACTGTGCTATCAGAAAGTGGTGATAATTTGTCTCCGAAATAAGCTCCTGAAAGGACCGCACCCGCAACAAGCGGAAGTGGTAATCCAAGCCCTTCACCTATCGCCATCATAGCAATACCTGCAGTTCCAACTGTTCCCCATGATGTTCCTGTCGCGATAGAAGTGATTGAACAAATAATTAAAGTTGCCAATAAGAATATGCTAGGGTGAATGAATTCTAATCCATAATAAATTAATGTAGGTACAACCCCACCAGCAATCCACGTTCCAATTAAAGCCCCAACTGCAACTAAAATAAGAATTGCTTCTAATCCATTAGAAATCCCTTTCGTAATTGCATCTTGCAATTCTTGATAACGAAATCCTAATCTTAATCCAAGCGCAATAACTAAAAACCATGAAATAAATAGCGCTAATTGAATTGGGAGATCAAAAATCGTTTGGAAGGAAAAGACGACAGCAAGAAATAGGCATAAAAGAATAATAATTTCTAGCATCGATGGTAATCTTACACTTTTCATTTTTTTCTCTCCTTACAAGTCGATAACATGATGTATGTAGTCTTACGTATATGTAGTATACAATTAGCGAAGACAAAACAAAATTTTCATATTATTTCGATTTATTTTTTCAGTATAATATATTCACAACCCTTTCTATTGTAAAAGTAGATTGCGCTTTTCGCAATGAAAAATATAAAAAATGTTGTATTTTTATTTATTTAGATAAAAACACCTAATGAAATAAAACTTTAATCAATGAGGGTTTTATCCATCCCCACTAATTATTAACCCATAATAACCTTTTTAATATTTGCCTCAACAAAACTTTTTACTACCGCTTTCACCTCATATGTAATAATATATTTCCACATAAAAAAAGAGCACACATCATTTAATCGATGCATGCCCCTCTTTTATTTATACATATTTTGTATCTCTTCTTTATTTTTAAGTATTTCCGAAAACTTATCGCTACAACCTTTCGGAAATAAAACTCCGAGTCCATATGAATGCCCAAACTGAAAATGAGGGTATTTCACCTTGACCTCATCCCAAAACTTATACACACCGAAATCACCGTTTTTAACTTCAATATCATGAAATAATACAATACCATTTTTCGCAACTTTAGGTAACCATGTTTTATAATCATGAGAAACAGCTTCATACGTATGATAGCCATCAATATGCAAAAGATTTATCGTTTCATCTTGAAACTCATCCAGAGCATCATCAAAAGTAGACCGAATTAAATTCCCTATATTCAGGTAGTTATCCCTCACCACTTTTTCTACTATTTGAAAAACCCCTTCTCCATATGGACCTGTATGCCCATCTCCAGCCCAAGTATCTACAGCAAAACATTTTGTGGCTAACCCACCATCTTTTACCCCCTGGCAAAAACTAAAAAAGGAAGCACCTAAATGCGTACCTAACTCAACTAAAGTTGCTGGTTCTTCAAATCTTACTAAATCATATGCGAAATCTAAATGCCCACTCCACGCAGATTGTGACCGAATAATAGGACTAAATTTTTCAAATTCAAACGATGGTTTATGAGTAACCCAGTTCATCGCGTATCTCCTTATACACATATTTTTAACAAACCAAATTACTCTTATCTTTATTTTTTTGGCGTCGCGATTATGATTATATTTCATAAAAAGATGAAGAATTACCCATTCTTATTGGGGTAAAGCATCATATACATATGGATTTGCTGGCTTCTTAATCTTCTCTACTTTACTTATTTTCACAAATGGAAATAGCATTCCTTAGAACCAGAAGCATTGAAAAACTTAGATGAACGATATGGAGATCAAATAACTGAACTTGTATTTATCGGCATCGATATGAATCGTTCTATTAACAGAAAAAGAAATGAACCAAAACTGGAATACATTTGTTGATCCTATTCCGGCTTTTACTTTCACTTCATAATAAAAAGGCTTCCGTAGCATGGAGCCTTTTTCACTTTGTAATACTCTTATTTAACATATTTGCTTTAATAAGAAACACAATTGTACCTAAAACAATTAAGATAGCATATACGATACCAACTACATCACCTATTTTTTCTAAGCCAAACGGTAATAGTATAGTAGCAACTCCGACTATATAGGAAAACACACCTGAAAGCTTCGCTAATTTATTTTTATCTCCAACAAACGTTTCTTCCTGATAGCCTGCCAACAAAAACAATCTCTTTTTCACATGTATTTGATACCCTAAAAAAATGATAAGTAATCCAACAAATAAACAAACTAAAAATCCTGCTAGCATATAACTCCCCCCTACGATATTTTACTATACACAAAAAAGATGATCGTTCTTACTAAACAATTTTATTTTCAATTAGAAATTTCAGTTTATTGATATTCCATTCTGTGATATATTGCATATTGTATCCAATATATTTTTTTGAAAAGGAGGACTTATATATTTTATGGATTCAAATCGTTTAAAAGGAATTATTATGGTTGTAATTGGTGCTTGTTTATGGGGCTTATCCGGAACAGCTGCGCAACAACTTTTTCAATATGAAAACGTTTCTACTGAATGGTTAGTTACAATCCGTTTGCTTATATCCGGTGCTATTTTGCTCATTATGTCATCATTCGGAGCGAACAAAAAAGAAATATTTGGAATTTGGAAACAAAAGTCTGATGCAAATAAGATAATTTTGTTCGGTCTTTTAGGCATGCTTGCTGTACAGTACACGTACTTCGCTTCTATTAAAGAAGGAAACGCTGCTGTTGCAACTTTGTTACAATATTTAGCCCCTATATTTATCACTATATACTTACTGTTCAAATGGAACGTCCGTCCATCAAAAATTGATTATATTTCAATTGCACTCTCATTAGTAGGGACTTTTCTCTTACTAACAAACGGGTCTGTTCAAAACTTAGCTGTTTCCACACCAGCTATCATTTGGGGCATTTTATCTGGATTATCACTCGCATTTTATAGTTTGTATTCAAAAGAATTGTTAGAAAGATGGTCTTCATCCGTTATCGTTGGATGGGGGATGATCATTGGGGGTATTGGTGTAACGATTTTACACTTTATTTCTACAAACGAATTCATTTTATTATCAACTATGAAATATGTAAAACTAAGTACCCTCCCGCTCATTACATTTGTCGTCATTTTCGGGACACTCATCGCATTTTATTTATACTTAGATAGCATAAGATACCTTACGCCTAAAGAAACAACATTATTTGGCTGTACAGAACCACTCGCAGCTATTATTTCTTCCGTACTTATTTTGCACGTACCGTTTCAATCTTTTCAATTATTAGGTGCTTTTTGTGTCATTGTAATGGTGCTCATATTAGGCCAAAAACCAGATGAAGAAAAACCAAAATTAAAGCTTGTTAAT
This sequence comes from Bacillus sp. RC252, assembly GCF_044909215.1. Taxonomy (NCBI): domain Bacteria; kingdom Bacillati; phylum Bacillota; class Bacilli; order Caryophanales; family Bacillaceae; genus Bacillus; species Bacillus sp. RC252. Next base: position 158,909 of record NZ_JBIYDV010000005.1, read on the forward strand.
ACGAAAAAGAAACATATATAATGAAAGGATTGAATTCACTATGCCTGTCCCTCAAAATTATAAAAAACCAGGAAGAGTTTCAGCAAAGTCACTCGTTTTAAATCAACTGCGAGATTGGATTATAGAAGGTGTTTTACGACCTGATGAAAAAATAAATGATGGGGAATTGGCAGAAGCACTAGGAGTAAGCAGAACACCTGTTAGAGAAGCTTTACAAATTTTAGAGCTTTCTGGATTAGTTGAAATGGTACCTGGGCAAAAAACGAAAATCGCGCCTATTAAGTTAGACGACGTATCTATCATTTATGAGACGATAGCTGGTCTTCACTCAATTATAGGAAAGCAAGCACTTCAAAAAGTTACAGACGCTGATATTAAACTACTTTCCGAGATAAATGATGCTTTTCAACAATCTATACATGAAAAAGATTCAAAAAAAGCTTTAGAACTAGATATACGATTTCACAATACAATTACTTCTATTGCTAAAAACCGATATATTGAACCTTTTCTAGAAAATATGCAACTTCACATTTTACGCCTTGAATATTTATTTTTCCAAAACTTCGTACCTGCAAGTCAATCTATTAAAGAACATCACTCTATAATTCAAGCACTACAAAAACAGGATGAAAAACGAATGGAACAAATGATGTCTCAAAACTGGCTCCGTCCAATGAAAGAAATACAAAAAATAATTTCTATGAAATAATAAAGCTGGTTACACAAAAGTGTAACCAGCTCCTTCTTTAATAATCTATGTGCTATGCCTGAATATTTGCGTAATCTTCAATATGCTCGTACTCTTTTTCCAATTCCTCTAAAGACAGCTCGTATAATTGTCGGTCGCGAATCTTAAACACCCCTGCTCCAATTAACTCATCAATTAAATGTCTCTTACGATTTTCAACAGCAAAACGGAGTTGACTACTCATCTTTTAAAAAACTCCTTTCTACGATCATTGAAAATGATAATCTTTATCAATTACCACTTTTGATTATAAAAGATGATTCTTAATAAGTAAAGTAATCTTATGAAATATTTACCTTACAAAGTATTTGTGACCACATTATATATATGTATGCCACGCGAAAAATGTTATGACATTTTTTCATACCCTTTTTCTTTCATACTTTGCAAGTTGTCTCATTATGGTTAAATTCACCTTCTATTTCAACTTGAATGGTGACATGTTCTACATGAAATTTCCCCTTTAATACATCCGTTGCTTCTTTCAATACACTTTGCGTTTCATTACCTTCGATAATAAGATGGCAAGTTAATACTTGAAAATCTGATGTTACAGACCATATATGTAAATCATGAACTTCTTTTACAATAGTAATATTTAATAATGTATTTTTCACCTCTTCAGCATCTATGTGCTGCGGTGCACCTTCCATTAATATATGAACTGTATCACGTGTTACACGCCATCCACTTATAATGACTAAAATAGACACAAGAATACTAGCAACCGCATCTGCAGCAGTCCATCCAAAAAATTTAATAAGTAACGCAGCAATAATCGCTCCAACTGAACCTAATAAATCGCCTAGTACATGTAAGAACGCACTTCTTAAATTTAAATTACCTTTCACATCTCCGCCTCTCATTAATATCCAAGCTGATACAATATTAATAAGCAGACCAAGCACAGCAATAATGAGCATTCCATTACTAGCGATTTCAACTGGTTCCTTAAAACGACGAATTGCTTCAATAAAAATATATACTGAAATGACAATAAGAACGACACCATTACATAATGCCGCTAACATTTCGACTCGCTTATACCCATATGTTTTCGCGGCCGTTGCCGTTTTTTCCCCAAGCTTGAACGCAAGTAAACTTAAAGCTAAGGATACTGCATCACTTAACATATGCCCTGCGTCAGACAATAGTGCTAAGCTATTTGTTACAAATCCGCCAATAACTTCAGCAATCATAAAGCTTGTTGTTAATAAGAAGGCAATTAATAACGCTTTTTTATTTTTTGAATGACCGTGATCATGTGAGTGCCCCATACAAATGCTCCTTTAAGTGCAATATCTGTATGTTAGTATGAAACACATTCCCTATCTTTATCCCCCATTAACGCCCGATAGTGAATGCTACTAATCAGTAGAAGATGAACAATACCCCACTGATTAAAGTTTCACTTTATCCCGCTTCCTCTGTATACAAACTTCGCTACTTTTCAAACAAGTCCTTTTTCTCAACTAAAAACAAGACTACTTCTTTTTTATTTTCATATTGTTTACTAATGAAAGAATTTTTAAGGGGGTTACAAAATTGAAACGACTATTTCTCTGCATGGAGCGTGAACTTGTTGTAGTAAAAGAACAATATGGTAACTATGAAACCACATATCATTTACAAAATATGCAACCTACCTGTATTGTGGTTGATCCATTCCAAACAAATCGTGTTTATTGCGGCACATTTGGACGAGGTTTATGGCTAAGTGACGATGGCGGGGATTCGTGGAGACCAATTGGAGATTCATATCGTTACTTTGATTTCCCTAAAGAGGATGGTATTTTACACTCTTCTATTACTTCTATAACGATAAGCTCAAATGAACAAGTTAACGGCTACGGCGTCGTTTATGTAGGTACAGAACCTAGTGCTTTATTCCGTTCAGAAAATGGTGGTGAAACGTGGACTGAACTTAAAAATATGAAATCATTATTATCTTCTTATACGTGGGCTTTTCCGCCTAGACCTTTTACCCATCACGTACGCTGGATTACAGTTGATCCAAACAATCCAAATACACTCCATGTTTCAATCGAAGCTGGTGCTGTTATTCAAAGTAATGATAAAGGGCATACATGGATTGATAAAAAATTCGGTGCTCCTATCGATGCTCATCAATTACTCATGCACCCTGAAGCCCCAAATCGCCTTTATGCATCATGTGGTGACGGATTTATGGGCGGACCTGATCGTGCATATCTTGAAAGTTATAACAGTGGAAACAGCTGGATCTCATGTAGTGACGGACTTGAGCATCATTATTTATACAGCATGGCTATCGATCCCGCTGATTGCGATACAATTCTTGTTTCTGCCGCACCAAGTGCCGACCTTGCTCATCACCGTATTCCTTATGAATCTTATATTTATCGGAAAACGAAAGATACTCCGTTCCAGCAAGTACAGCAAGGTCTACCATCTGCAATTGGTACAGTCATTTCGATGTTTGCTACAAATCCAGCCGAACCACATACGTTTTACACTTTAAATAATAATGGCGTCTTTCAATCCAATGATAGCGGCGAATCGTGGGAACAACTAAATATTCCGTGGAAAGATGAGTATAAAACGCAGCATCCGCATGCGTTACTCGTAACTAGTTTTTAACGAAAAAGAGACTGCCTAATGTTTTTAGGCAGTCTCTCTTTTATTTCTTTAAATCAATTACGATATCATCTAGAACAATATCTTTACTCTTCGCTTCTTTTTTCGGCACTTCAATTTTCTTCTCTTTTCCATTCACATATTCCACTCCACCATGATTTTCAGGTGTATGAACTCGCAAGTGCACACGAGGTGTAACGATAAGCTTTGTTGCATTTTCGTTTAACTTTTGGAATGTAGCACTCCAACTACTTTTATGTGGCTCTGCTACTGTACTAGTTCCGCCATTTCCTTCACCTGCATATTTATTTCCTAAATCATCTTTTATTTCTAATTCCACATCAGCGCTATCCCATATACTCCGTAATGCCTTAGATTCTTCCTGATTGTAAAAAACGATAAAGGACATCGGGGTTACTTCCATTTTATCTATGTTTACTTTTATTCCTTCTTTTTCAGAAATTCCTTGAAGCTTAATTTCTTTACTATCCATTCCCTTAACAGTAAGGGCAAAATTCCAATTCCCTTTTATAGATTTCTTTTCCTCATACATATTTATTGCCTCTATGTCCCACCAAACATTTGCAACATCTAACCTTTCACTACCATGACCACTCATCGTAGTCATACCTACATATTTTCCCTCTCCAACTTTTGTCACGTCCGAACTACCTCCTCCACCATTAAAGCCCATCACTTGCGGACTTCCAAATGGGAACGGTTTCTCTCCTAAATCTTTTTCGCTTTCAATAGAATATGTGATTGTAATTGTTCTACCATCGAACACAGCATCATTAATTGTAACCTTAACCCCATTACTCTCCCTCGTCATATTCAATTCAGTCGAAAACTCTTTATAATTTTCATATAACCCTGTTCTACCATTATCTAAAAATCGGAATATGTCACCTACAATTGGCAATCCCCCTGCATATGTAGGAAACCCGATACCAAGCGTTGCAACTGATAATCCTACTAAAATAGATGCAGCAGCGACACCCTTTTTCCACCTTTTCATCTTTTTCTTCATACGTATCGATTGTTTTACATTACGTTTTACTTTTTCTTTTTCAATTTCAGAAGCCTCAATTTCCTCAAGTTCTTTTTCATCTATATCAATGTCATTTAATAGTTCATAAATGTCTTTCATATTGCACTACCTCCAAAACTAATATTCGTAGCATTTTGTTGTAGTTTCTTTTTTCCCCGGTACACACGATTATCGATCGCCGCCCTGGTTAATCCTAACTTGTCACCGATTTCCTCTGTCTTCATACCGAGAAGATATTTCATAATGAACACCTTTTGATCTAACGGTTCTAATTGATTAATAAGCTTCAATAACGATTAATTCATCTTCTGCCTATTTTTCTGTACTAATATGAAACTCATCTGAAATAATTTCTACTGTTCTAGTCGCTTTCCGGTAATAATCAATCGCCTTAAACTTTGCAATCGCTGCAATCCATTTTTTAAAATCATTCGGCTCTCCATGAAATTTATTTGCATTATTCCAAATGGAAAGAAATATATCGTTTACACATTCCTCTATGAGTCCATCATTTTGAACCGGAAGAAGAACTTTGTGCGTTATCCCCTTTATGAGCGGTAAGTATGTATCGACAACAAATTCTAGCGCATCTTCCTTCTGCCGCTGTAATCTTTTTATAAAATTTTTCTCATTTGATTTCATGTAGCGATTCCCCTTATTTTTTTGTAAAAGCTTTTACACCCTATATAACGTTTTGGAAATTTTTTTCTCTCATCTTTTTTATTTTTTGTATGTAATGGAATACTTTTCCTTAGCCCTTGTCTCATATAAATATAAGCTTGAAGAAAATTTTCTCAAGTCTGTAATTCAATTAGTGTAGTACACTATTTATGCAGACACTCTTTAACCTAGTGTACATTTCATTTAATTAATCTACTTTTATAATTTTAAATTAGGAGATGAAATTTGTATGTGTGGAATTACAGGTTGGGTAGATTGGAAGAAAGATCTTTCAAATGAACATGTTATTTTAGAAAAGATGGCGAATAGTATTCAGCATCGCGGTCCTGATGCTGAAGGATTTTGGTTTTCTCCTCGTGCGGCCTTTGCACACCGACGTTTAATTGTTATTGACCCAGAAGGTGGGACGCAGCCAAAAACATTCCGTGCCGGTGATTATACGTATGCTCTTACTTATAATGGAGAAATTTATAATTTTCGTGAGCTGAGAGAGCAGCTTCAAAAATGTGGTCATGCATTTGAAACTCATTCAGATACAGAAGTGTTACTACATGCTTATTTAGAATGGAAAGAAGACTGCGTACAACATTTAAACGGAATTTTCGCTTTCGCCTTATGGGATGATCAGAAGCAACAACTGTTTTTAGCACGTGATCATTTAGGCGTAAAGCCACTCTTTTATACAGAAAGAAATGACAGTATTATTTTCGGATCTGAAATAAAAGCGTTATTAGCTCATCCATCTGTTCCTGCTGAAATTGATGCGGATGGAATAAATGAAATATTTGGATTAGGCTTATTTCGAACTCCAGGATGTGGCGTCTTTAAACATATTCAAGAAGTTCGTGCTGGACATTCTATAACATTCACACGTGATAAAAAAGTAGTTAAGAAGTATTGGAATTTAGAAAGTAAGATCCATACAGACTCTACCCAAGACACATCTTCTCATATTTTATCTATTTTACAAGATACAGTAAAAAGACAATTAATTGCTGATGTTCCCCTCGTTTGTATGTTATCAGGCGGATTAGATTCTAGTGGTATTACTGCACTGGCAGGTAAAGAATTTAGAGAGGAACACAAAACACTTCACACATATTCAATCGACTTTTTAAATAGCGCGAAAGATTTCGAACTGACATTTGCTCGCACTGGTTTAGACGCTCCTTGGGTAAAACGTGTTTCTGAACATGTAGGGACATCGCATCATGATATTATTGTGAATGCTGAAGAATTAGCAAATCACTTATTCGTTCCCCTCCATGCAAAAGATTTACCAAGTGCTGGCGAAATGGAAACTTCACTTTATTTACTATTTTGCGAAATGAAAAAAGATGCAACCGTAGCTTTATCTGGAGAATCTGCTGATGAAGTATTCGGGGGATATCCTTGGTTTCATCAAGAAGAACTATTATATGTAGATAAGTTTCCGTGGTTAACAAACTGGAAAAACACATCTTCTCTATTATTAAACGACGTAACAACTCAATGTAATCCTGAGCAGTACATTAATAAACGATTCCATGAGGCTGCTCTTGAAGTACCTACTCTTGAAGGTGAAAGTAAAAAATCCGCGAAACAACGTCAAATGTTTTATTTATTTTTAACACGATTCCTTCCGTTCTTACTCGACCGTAAAGACCGTATGAGTATGGCTGTAGGATTTGAAGTTCGTGTACCGTTTTGCGATTATAGATTAGTTGAATATTTATGGAACGTTCCTTTCAATATTAAAAGTATTGATAATATCGAAAAGGGAATTTTACGTAGAGCGCTGAAACCAGCTTTACCTGATGATGTGCGAAATAGAAGAAAAAGCGCTTACCCTACTTCACAGGATCCACACTATTTACAAACAATCCGCAATTTAACGCTTGATATGTGCAGTAATAAAAACAATCCTGTTTTCTCACTCATTAACCATTCCATATTACTTGCAATTGCTGATCAAAGTAACAAAGAGATTACCAATTTTGAAGCAAGAAGTGCTATGGAGTATATGCTACAAGTAAATGAATGGTTAAAAACGTATCATATTCATATTGCTTAACAAAAAAGAGTTCAAGGACAAAAACCCTTGAACTCTCTTTCATTTATTAATTGGCACATTGTCTATTTTCAGTATCGATGGACCATCCAATAATAGTGGCACAATCTCTACCTTTCCACTGAAGTACATTTGTTAATACAGGCTCAATCTGTAAACAAGATCCGTCGTGTAATATTTCTACTAAAGATTGATCATCATCAAACTTTAGTTTATCACACTCTAAAATACCATCCGTTGCCATTACAATGTGATTCTGACCTTTTTCTAATCCCCTTACCCCTGATGTAAAACAAGGTGTATTCGCTGCAAAAACATTTTTTCTTCCTATATACTCATAGTTCTTACGCTTATTTAGCCTACCTTTTCCATTTTTCGTTTGCTCTGAATGGAATAAATACGCGAAGCAATCACCAACTGATAGCCAATATAAGAACTCACCTTTTCGTAAACAAATTAAACATGCAAGTTCCTCATCATCTTGGTCACATTTCTCGATAAAGAGCTCATCTGTAAATAACGCTAATAAATACATATGTGTATGATGAAATGCTAAATGGATTGGGTATGAAAATAACTCTTTTAGTTTTTCTTCTCTTTCTGAAATCGCTTCTATTATATAATGTATATTTTTCGTTTTATGATGTGTATCAAAAATCATAACAAATTCAAATTCTAATTTCGGATCCCACCAAGCTAGCACTGCATCTCCTCTTTCATATGCATCACTCTCTTGATTTCCTCCATATACGCCGACTGAAAGAGGACCACATTTTTCAACATGTATTTGATCTACATACATCTTTTCATGACTAATCCATTTAAATGTATTCACAGCTATCATCCTCTCTCTTGCTAAATGTATACCTTTACACATAGATTACCTTATATTTCAATAAAAATAAACTTTTTCAACATTTTTAATGAAAATAAAAGGATTTTACTTCTTAATCAACGAATATATCTTACTATACGATATAAAAATAGGAGGATTTATCATTATGAAAGACATTAATCAACATTGGGAAAGTATTTATTATCACTTACGATATGAATATGAAGACAACCTTTCTCACCAAGCTATTCGTATTTTACAAATCGTTTCTCGTGAGAAAGATATAACAATTGGAAAAGTTGCTACTGAGCTTAGTCTCTCTCATAACACAGCATCTGAACACGTAAAGCGCCTTATTCAAAAAGGATTTATTATAAAAGAAAGAAACAAACACGATGAAAGGGTTGTAAACCTTACTTTAACGAAAGAAGGCATTGAAGTATTAGAAAAGCATACTTTACTAGATAAAGAAAAGATAAAAATATTAGAATCACAGTTATCAAAAGAAGAACAACAATTAATTGAAAAAGCCTTTTCGTTATTAGCGAAGGAGGCAAAATATGCATTTCCTCGTTAAAGTAATCGTTTCGGCACTTATTATCGGCGTTATTACTGAAGTCGCTAAACATTATAGTACGATAGGCGGCTTTATCGCTGCCCTTCCACTCGTTAGTTTACTAAGCCTATTTTGGATTTCTTTCGAAGGTGGGAGTAAACAAGAATTAAGTCAATTCGCTTTAGGCGTATTATATGGATTTCCTGCATCCGCACTACTATTATTTATTGTTTATATCGGTTTAAAGAACTCCTTTTCACTTAGTACATCTATACTCTTCGGCATATGTGCCTGGTGTATCGTCTTTACTTGCCAAAAAGTATTTCAAGCTTAGGGGGAATTACTATTAATAGATCAATAGAGATATTTGGACAAACTGTAGAAGTATATATAAGAGGTAACAGTAAACAAACTGTAGTCATTCAAACAGGAATGACTTGCTCATTTTATGATTGGCTCCCTATTATAGAAGAGCTTTCACAACACTTTACAGTTGTTTCATACCATCGCCCAGGTTACGGAAAAAGTGAGCTAGGAAATACTCCACGTACAGCAAGGCAAGTTACAAAGGAACTACATATGTTACTAAACAAACTCCATATTCACAAGCCAATCATTCTAATCGGCCATTCCTATGGAGGGTTATGTGCACAACATTTTGCAATGTTACATGAAGATAGGCTGCAGGCACTTCTTTTAGTTGATTCTACTTCCATGAACTTACACCGATTAGATGAGCTTCATTTACCAGTTTCTGATCAAACTGATTCTGATGATATGTGGCTACAAAAATATTATACTTACTCCAACATGGATGCAGACGCACTTTATAATGAACTAAAATCTATGCTCGTCAATACAACAAAACAGCATATCAAATTTTCTACCTCTCCTTCATTATATAAAGCGACAGCTTCTGAACTGTCCGAGTGGAAAAATTGTGCTCGCTCAATAAAAAAACAACATAAAACATTAGAAATACCATTAATTGTTATCGGTAGAGATCCTCAATATTCTATTGCTCAATTAATTGAGGGCGGTATGCCAAAAGAAGAAGCTACACAACTTGAAGATATGTGGCAAGAACTTATTCGTGAACAATTAAATCTCTCAATAAACAGCCAATACATTTTGGCTGAACATGCTAGTCACGGGATAGAAAACGATCGTCCAGATGCTATCATTGAAGCCATTCACTTATTGTAAATAAAAAAAGGAAGCAACTAAAGCTGCTTCCTTACTTATCTATTCATAGTCTTCTTCATCATCGACTTCTTCATAATACGAACTCCCATTGCTTACATATATAGGACCGTTCGCAACATCAATACGTAGTACCCATGCCCATGGCACAGCTAAACGTTTATGTATTGCTCTCCAAAAGTTCATTGATTTTCTTTCGTACTCCTGGAACTCCTGAAGTAACTCTTTATAGGAGGAACCGTCTAACTGAATATTTGCTTCTAATAAACGAGAATGGGCATAGTACTGTAACTCTAGTTCAGCAGCAATCTCCATTTCTTCTTCCGTTGCCATACCTATAATTGCTCCATCTGCTGGTGCGATTTCATATACGTTGTGAACTTCAATAAGCCCTTCTTTCTCTTTCTCAAACATGTAAACAGCCTCCTTTAACCAATATTTTTTATGTTACAAAGTCATACTTCTACAATACCTTCTCCCTTTCCTCTTTTTTTGATAAACTTTTACAAATTATTTATCTGATAATCTGTAGACTGTATTCTTTCAGCAGAACTGAAACAATTATTATCAAAAGTTAATTTATACACATCTGGCATATGAAGGGTTTTCCAAAACTGAAAACCATATTTCGAATCAAAATAATTCATTAGTAATACCATAATATTCCCATGAGTACCTATTACAATATTCTTACCTTTATATTTTTTTAATATACTTTGCATGCATATTACAGCGCGTCTTTGCGCTACATCATTTGATTCTCCGCCTTCGTATGCAAAAGTCCAGTCTTCCCATACCTTCTGAATAGCATCATTAAAATCTGTTACTGGCTCTTTACTTAATAACCTTTCCCGTAAATCTTCTTCCAGTTGTATTGATAAATTATATGTATTCGCAATTCCTTGCACGGTTTGAATCGCCCTTTTATACGGGCTAGAAATAACAACATCAATGTTTTTATCCTTTAACAAACTTGTTACATTACCTGCATCAATCTCTCCTTCTTCAGATAAGGGACGTTCCCTTTCTTCCTTTGTATATGTAGAGTGAGCGTGGCGAACGAAATATACTGTAGTCATTATTCAACTTCCTTTCTTAGTTTCAATCTATATTCCATGCAGTAAATAGGAAATCCTGTATCATGAATAGAAAAGAGCGCCTTTTAAAAAGCGCTCTTTTGTTTACATAATAAAATTATTCCATTATAACTTTCTTCTGAATTCTTCATCTGTTATAGCATCTTGAATAAAATAATCTATATTATTTCTCAGCTTTTGATATGCAACTTGATCTTCTATATCGTTAAACATAATTACAACTTCTACCTTATTCCCTTTCTTATCTGTAGTATACAAACTTTTTGTCAATACGAATGCGGTAGAACCACCTTTTTGACCAGCATATTCCAACTTACTATTTTCAACTGTTCCTTTAAAAACATTATCAATTTCATCTTGCATTGATTTTGGAAAATAATTTCTACTATTTATCTTTTCCATTAAACTCAAATAATCTTTAGCATTTGCACTCACTAATCGATCTGACCAAATACGCTGGAATTCCATATCTATTTTTAATGGTATATCACGTTTCTTCCATTCACTTTCATCTTTCATCCATTCATGTATTTGTAACACGTGTTTATTATATTCATCATTAGACATGTTACGTATCATTTCTAACGATTGATTTTCTGGCTCATTAAGCTCTTTTTCTACATACCCTCTCATATATAATGAAGCAGTATACGAAGAGAACTTGTCATGACTAGTAAGTTCTAACTCTTTTAAACTATCATTTACTCTTTCTATTCCAAGCTTATCTAACAAATATGTTGTATTCGCATTAGAACTATAATGAATCATCCCTTTAGCCACTTCTTCTAAAGCAATCTGTCCATTTTGCACTAACTCTCTCACTTTTGAATCTTCTAACCAGTCAGGATGCGCTCCACCATCAGTGTTTTTAACATAATATTTTTCTAAATCCTGCAATGAAATTTGTTCATCTCGACTTATTTTTCCTTCTGACACTTGCTTAGCAAATTCAACTGCTATGACGATTTTTGCCGTACTCGCTAATGGCAATTTTACATTTTCATTTATAGATGTTAATACTTCCCCATTTTTTCTAATTAGTAATGAACACGTTTCATCATCTTTATGTTCTTTTATGTACTTTAATACGTAATCAGGATCTTCTTTTGACAAATAGTACTTCATAATAAAAAAGAAAGCTATAACGGCTACTATAATGACTCCTGCAACAATTCCTATAATCTTTAATATGTTCACAATATGCCCCCTCTATAAATTCCCTTCTATATAATAATTATAACGAATAAAAATACAAAATTATACAAAACAGAGTAACTCTTCCTAAAAAAAGAAAGAGTTACTCTATTTCACATGATGTTATTTGTCCATTTAACGTAACAACTATATTTGAGTCGTCACTTTCTTTAACTCTATTTAGTCGATTTAAGTTAGGAGGACCAATTACAACTGACTCCTTAATTGGCGAAAGGTCCTTTCCTAATTTTTCTGCACTTACACCGTATGCAGCTTGAAATACTTCTGGCGGTGTTAATCTAAGTATGTCTGATCCCTCTGCTGTTTCAAACTGATCGTTATTAAAGAACAAATGTAATTGTACTTCTTCTGTTACCGCTGTAATCCAATGCCACCATCCCATTGGAATAAAGACAGTTTGCCCCGCTTTCACATGATAATTTTGCAATTGATTCGTTTCGGGATTTAAAATGGATGTAACTGCTTCTCCTGATACAACAACATCTAATTCCCACGCATTCGGATGCCAATGTGGTTCCCGCATATGCCCTTTCGTCATAAATAAATCAACAAACGCCCCTCCTATCATCGCAGGTAACTGCGTTGAGGTAACTTCATATGCAACGTTTTTCTCATCTCTTTTAAAAAAGACATTTTTTCTCGAATTAAAGAAAAGATTTGGCGTTCCTGAGCTTTTCTTTAAATTTTTATTATCTGTAACATAACCTGAATTACTCATTCAATTCCTCTTTCCCGCTCCGAACATTTCTGATTTTACACTGTATCGTATGGGGAAATTTTATAAATGTGCCTATTAACAACATAACAAAAAAACATGCCTTCATGATGAGAGCATGTTTTGTGATTTTTTTCACATTATTTAGTTAAAAAATAAACTTTTTACTTACCATGATGTAACATTAAATCACTAAGTTCTTCTTCAATGTGATTTAATTTCGCAACTCCTTCTTTCCACTTATGAATATAACGCGATACCCCGACAATAAATAAAACAATAATTGTAGAAAGAATAATACCATATACGATTGTTACAGTACTCATAGTTACACTTCCTTATAATTAGTAATGTTGTTATTAGTTATATTTTTATTATAAACCTTTTTCTTTTAAAATACTTCGATTTCAACTTTTTGTAACAAAATTGATTTTTCTAATATTTCGTTCATAAAAATGGAATATTTTTCACAAATTATACAAAACTTCACCATATGTACTATTGCCACATGAGTTATATTGTTAAATAGGATAAAGTGAAATTTTAGTCAGTACGGGGTATCTATCCCACACTGATTATTAGCCCGCACCAACCAGGATTTTACGGACCGTTACTGTGGGATAAAGGGGATGAAATACTATGACGACTTGGTTTATTGTAATGTTAGTTGTATTTGGAGCATTTAAAATTATTGTTTCTAGCCTTCCTAACTCTGCTATTGAATCCATTATTAGCAAGTACGAAACACATCCACAACTTGAAGAAGAGAATGTGACTGTTACAATCAATGGAAATAACTTAGAAGGCGAAAAGAAATCCAAAATTATTCATGATTTTAACGAAGGATTATTTTTAAATCGCTATTATGCACCACCACACAATGAAGGCACTCCTTTAATTATCAATGCAAAACGTGGCAAAAAAGATTTTACATTTTATATTTATAGTCATGAAGAGCATGTTGATGTAGTAAAACAACATAAAAAGAAGGTAGTTGCTTATAGTTTACGCTCTAAAAACCTTCAAAATAATGATATGTTCGTGTCAGCTGATTTAGCTTAATACTCATATATTAGAAGAAGGAATCCATGTGCCATGGATTCCTTCTTTCCTATTTACTGAAAAATAAGCTCTGTCTTCAAACTATCTTTCGGTAACAACCATCCTTTTTTCTCTATACTCGCCATTAATAATTCTCTTTGTTTTGTCGCGATACTTTCCTCATTTGTTTTAAACGACACTTCTATTACGAAGTCATCTTCTATCTTCCCGGTATTACTTAGTGGCCAAACTTCAATATTCGTTTTAATATTTTCAAATTCACCTGTATACCTTTTCATTAATACAGGACCATAAATACGAGAATTCTTGAGCATTTCTTCTCCCCAATTCGTATACAACCATTTGTTCATTTTCCCTGGCAACTTTTCTATTAACATGTTTTGAGCAACTCGTTCGTTTGGTAAATCAAGTACTCCATATCCTTTAGCACTGTAACTTTTCTTATTTGAAATACTTAACGTTTTCTTCTCAAATCCCCAATCTATTTCCGCCTCATAATTATCAGTTTTACTATCAAATCCATCTTTTTTAGCCACTTCTAGTGCTTCTTGAATTACACCATTTTGAATAGGATATCTTTTTTTATATGTTAGCTCAAAATCTTTACTAAATTCTTTCTTTCGAATTCTCGCAAACCAACCTTCATTACTTAAATTTTTATTTGCCGTATCTAAAAATTGCACCTGTATTCTTTCATAATTTGTACCAGCCTGAAAATGTTCTAGTACCTCTTGATTCACCTCTTTGTTATAACCTAATACTTGTTCTGGCTTTAATAATAACTTCACTTCAAAGCTAGGTTTCATTGGACTAGCAGCAAAACCTTCCTTAACGTTATAAAGGAAACTACAAAAGAAAATACTTACGAATACAAATACTTTTTTCATATACCGATCTCCTTTACATTTTAAATTACTTCTATACGTTCCATTGCAAGTGAATATATATTTTCATATCCTGCTGTACTAAGCTTTTGCTGTAATCGATCCGTATCCTCTTTCAGTGCGTGTACTAACACCGTATGTTCTGGTAATAATGTATTTAACATCGCCTTAACGTCACTTATACTTTGATGAACCTTATATGGAACTCGCTCTACCCTACATTCTCTACTTACACATTCTTTCATCACCTTTTCTGCAAAACTCCCTTTAGCAATATGTCCAGTAAAGATAATGGAATTTCGTTCTTCATGCCGAAGCTGTTCATAATATAACTGTGCTCGTTTCGTTTGCATATTCGCATCACTCATTACAACTATTCCGTAACTATTTTGCATACAAATGTCATTATCCATAACTATTATGTTTCTTTTTAAACTCTCCACAACCCGTTCAAGTTTTTCATTATTTTTTAGCCAATCTTTATATATGAACATTTCTTCAAAACCAACCAAAATTTCTTTATCTACTATAAGCGGAAACTCTTTATATCGTTCATATAAATACAATACTATATCTTGCGCCCTACCAAGTGGAGGCAGTGGTAGTAATGCTATTCCTTTATTGTGCGCAACTCGTTCAATTTCTGCACATAATTCGTCCACTCGTTCATTTTGCGAAACATCATCAGTGTGATAAGCGGCATCTACAATTGCAATTTTTATATCGCTTCGCAAATTTTCAGGTAAATTAGCTCGTAGTATATTAGATTCTGCTGAATAATCACCAGAATAAAATACGTATGTATTACACATATCCACTAAAAACCAAACAGCTCCTAATACATGCCCACTATACCCCCATTGAAACCTCAACGTTGGTGTAATCTGTATCCATTCATTTGGATTACTAATCTCATCAATACATACATAATTTAAATCTTTAATATTTTGATCGTTATAAGGTAAATTCCACCCTTTTGAAAGATTGTAGTTTCCCCATTTTTCAAAATAAGCTGGAAGTTGCTCCTTCGTATAACGAGTTGTCCAAATTTTTTTCTTATATCCATACTTCGTCAATAAAGGTAAACCCATCGTATGATCTTCATGAATATGTGATAAAAATACTGCATCCAAAAATGGAACAACTTCTCTTTCTATTTTGGGATAACTATCCTCATATGATCGATTAATACCACAATCAAATACTATTTTTGTCTCTTTATTTTTTACAAAATAGCAGGAACGACCGTATTCTCCCGCTCCTCCCCATACTTCCATCCTCATCATGCTACCCCTTTTCGTTTTTGCTCCATATGTTGCAGAAGTAATAAGCACATTGTTGTAAGCCCAACAGAAACAACAGCCATTGCCATTCCTATAGATACTTCTCCTTGTTCAAATTGAGCAAAAATAAACGTTGCTGACGTTTCTACTGATGGAGGTAGTACGAGAAGCGATGCTACTAACTCTCGTATCGAAATCGTAAATGTCATCGCCCATCCAGCAAGAATTCCTGGAATAATAAGCGGCAATATTATTTTTCTAAAAATATAAATGTAATTCCCGGAAAAAATACTTCCTGCCTGTACAAGAGAATCATCAATTTGTCCGAGCGATGCTTTTACATACTGCACCGTATAAGGTAAAAAGAGAACAACATACGTTACGATAACCATGACTGGTGTATTGTAAATTGACATAGGCATATAGGGTGAATTCCAAAATAAAATAAGCCCTACAACCATCACTATTCCTGGTAACATATTCGGTAACATGCCGCACATATCAAGCCATTTTTCAGAGGACTTTTTCCCCTTTCGAATCATAAGCGCCAAAAATACGCCAATAATTACAGCAACAATCGCCGTTACGAGTGAAAAAAGAAAACTGTTCCATAAAGCTTCTAATCCCGGAGAACCAATTGTAAATAATGCTTCATAATGGCTTGTTGTAAAGTTATTAAAATGTAAGCCACCGCCTCTTAACTTCGACAAAGAAGCAATAAGTATAGAAAAGTATGGGATTCCAATTGCTACTATTAGTAAACCAATTACATAAACCCATGCTATAACGCGCGCAAATATAGACAAAGTATACCTTTTAGATTTCACACCTTTTCCACTAACCATTGCATATGTATACTTTCGATTCAATACATTTTGCATATACCAAATGAGCATACACGCACTAAGTAATAAAGAAGATAATGCTGTGGCACTGCCAAAATCAATCGGCCAACTAGAGATAAATTTATGAATCTCAGATGTTAACACATGGAATCCTATTCTACGTCCGAATGTAGCTGGTGTTCCAAATTCAGCAATCGTCTTTACGAAAATGAGTAAAGCACCCATTACATAACTTGATAACAATAACGGTAGTATTATTTTTCTTAAACGATAGAAAAAACTTCCACCATGAACTGCTGCAGCTTCTTCTTTACTACTCCCAATCTGAAGTAACGTGTTTTTCAACATGAAGTAAAGGAATGGGAATAAATGCAGACTCATAATTAAAACCATACCGCCTAAACTAAAAAACGATGATGAAATCGGCTTTAAAGCCGGAAAAAATTGTTCAAAATAACCGTTAGGTTGCATGAACAAAATCCAGCCCATCGATCCGATATAGGGCGGGGTCATAAATGGGATCATAAAAACAATATCTAACTTACTATACTTTCCTACATCTGTTTTGCTCATAATGAACGCCAATGGAAACGCAAATATTGTAGCGCCTATTACAACGAGTACACCTAGAAGCATCGAATTTAGAAAAATCCCAGCTAATCCACCACTCTGCATGACTTCAAAAGGCTTTAAAAAATTCCAACTGCTATTTTCATATACACTAGAAAATAAAATGAGAAAAAGCGGAATGACGATTAACATCGCCACAAGTAACAACGCTACTGTCATTCCAACTTGTCTTACTGATACGAATCGATTTACCATGTAATCACCATCTTATTGAAATACTTTCTTAAATTGTTTTGCTATTTCATCTTGTTCTTTCTCAACTGTTTTCCAATCAATATTTAATACTGGAATCTCTTCTACATTCGGTCTATTTTCAGCTTTTATATCTTTTCTACCTGGCAACAAATACGCTTTAGAAACTTGTTTTTGCACATCATCTGATAATAAATAATCAATAAACTCTTTTGCACCTTCTACATTTTTACTATCCTTCATAATGCCTGCTGCACGTGGACTAATGACTGTTCCGCTTTTTGGATATACGATATCGACCGGTTCACCCTTTGCTTTTGCACTGTACGTCATATAGTCAACACCTGCGATTACCATATCTTTCGCACCTGTTACAACTGGGTCTAACGCTTCTTGGTTTGCCCCAGCTACTGTAACTTCATTTTTCTTAAGCTGTTCAAATAAATTCCATCCATCTTGTCCATTCTTTTTCACATATCCTGTTACAAAGTCTAAAGCTGAACCTGAAAGTGCTGGATCTGGAAGATTCACTTTCCCTTTCCATTCCCCTTTCGTTATATCGCTCCAATCTTCAGGTGCTGTCTTCACATTTTTTGTGTTATACACAATTCCTAATGCTGAAGCACTATATCCAAAATAATGTCCTTTATCATCCGACCATTCAGAACGAAGCTTATCAGCTTGTTTTGCTTCTTTATAAGCTAACGTTTGCCCATCTTTTTTTAATCCTTCCATCGCTGGTAAAGAAGCAAGTACGACAACGTCAACGACTGGATTTTTCTTTTCAGCCTCCATTCTCGCTAAAATCTTACCTGTTGTTCCTTGAAACATTTCTACTTTTATCCCTGTTTTCTTTTCAAAGTCCTTTTGAATTTTTTCTGCTAATCCTTTTGGTCCTGCACTATATACAACGATTTTCTTTTCATTAGCGTTTTTATTTTTTGCATCTACACTGCCTGTCTTTGAGCTACAACCTGTTACTACAGCAGAAAATAGTAAAGTACATACAAATAAAGACTTAAGCGAACTGAATTTCTTCATACGATTCTCCCCCTATATGATGAATACATTTTTTTGGTACATATAACGATACCGGTTTACCAACGCTTAGCTTACTATTGTGATAAGCTGTCCATACACCGAGTGTCCCCATATTTACTTTTACTTCATAACGTTCTCCTACATATGTAACGTGCTGAACTTCACCTGTATACATTTCGCACAAGTCATTTTTTGTCCAGCTCACATGCTCTGGACGAATCATTTTTTTCCCCTCTACAAGCCAATTTGCCTTACCAACAAATTTTGCAACAAATTCATGAGACGGTTTCACATAAATGTCTTCTGGTGTTCCTTTTTGTAATACTTCACCCTGCTTCATGACAATAATTTGGTCTGACATTGACATAGCTTCTGTTTGATCATGTGTTACATACAATGCCGTTAAACCAATTGAATGAACGATGTCCATAAGTTCTAATCGCATTTCTTCTCGCAAAATTGCATCGAGTGCACTTAACGGTTCATCGAACAAAATAAAATGAGGTTTCGTTACAATTGCTCTAGCAAATGCGACACGTTGCTGCTGTCCACCTGAGAGTTCATGCGGATATCTTTTCTCCATACCTTGCAAACGAACTCGCTTTATCGCATCTTCTACCTTTTCTCTTAAGTGATTCGTTTGCTTTGTAGCCCTTAAACCAAATGCAACATTTTCAAATACAGTCATATGCGGCCATAAAGCAAAATCTTGAAATACCATGCCGATATTCCGCTCATGAGGAGATGTTTTTATCTTTTTAGCAGAAGAATACATGCACTTATCTCCAAAATATATTTCACCTTTATCCGGTTCCTCAAGCCCTGCAATCATTCTAAGTAAAGTCGTTTTCCCGCATCCTGAAGGTCCTAAAAGTGTGGTGAATTCCCCTTTTTTCATTACAATCTGTAACGGCTTTAACGCCTGTGTTTTCCCAAATGCCTTTTCTAATCCATAAATTTTAATATCCATCGTTTCACCTCTCTCCCCTCATTCTTAACCTGCTTTCATTCTATCTGGAAGTTTTATACTGAATGTTAATGTACTGTAAAGATTAAATTAAAAAATCTCTAATAAACTATTTATTTCTATAGATTTTTTCTATAGTTAGAAGAAAAAGGGGCCAACTTATAATGAATCTCTTAAAATTAGAAATTGTAGTGCTTATTAAGAAATACAAAAAGCTTACTATTGTTGCAGAAAAACTTGGCGTTAAACAACCTACTATTACGTTTCATATAAAAAGCTTAGAAGAGGAACTTGGTGTGCCTTTATTTGAATTACGTTCCGGAAGGTATTTCTTAACAGAAGCTGGTGAAGCGTTGCATCATTATGCTTGTAAAATAGATGCACTTATGAAAGAAGCTAGGCGGGTCACACAAGAGTTTAAAGATTTTAATAAAGGTGCTATAACAATTGGTGCTAGTTATGTACCCGCGACTTATCTTTTACCAGAAGTTGTTCACCAATTCCAATGCGAATTTCCAAATATAAAAATAACACTCATAGTAAAAACAGCTCCTGAAATTCGAACGATGCTACAAAATCATGAAATTGATCTCGGGGTAATTTCTGCGGCACCGTTTGACGAACCACTTCTAAAACAAATGAATGTAATGCCTGATACACTTGTTCTTGCCTTTTCCAAAGAACATCATCTTTCTAAAAGAACAAATGTATCATTACAAGATATCGAAAAAGAACGTATATTATTGCATCGTAACCCATCTACAACGAGAGATTTACTTACACAATGGACGTTAGCACATAACATTACATTCCAATCAGAAATTGAACTAGATTCATTAGAAACGATGAAACAAATTTTAAAATATGGTAATGGGGTTGCCTTTATTTCAAAACTTGCTATTGAGCAAGAAGTACAACGAAATGAGCTATGCTATATACCGATCCCTGATTTTGAATTTCAGCGTAATATTTATACCATTCATCATGAGGACAGATGGAATTCTAAAATAATTTCTTTTTTACTACATAGCATTACTTCTTTTGCAGAAAAAAATTAAAAGGCTGTCGTTATACACGACAGCCTTTTAAACTATAACTCTATTTGTTTTTCTTATCCTCAATTTTTGCTTGTGCCTCTTCAGCCTTATCTAATGCTTCTGAAACTTTTTTCTCTTTTTCTTTTACATCATCTATACTATCAACAGCTTTAATTAATTTATCGATTCCTTCTTCATTTACCTTTTTTCGTTTCGCTACTCTTTCATTTACTTTCTCTTCCACATCTTTTGCTTTTTGAAGCATATTCTCTGCATTTGATGTCACAGCTTTTTCAAGTGCATCATCTTTTTTCTTTTGTAACACTTCATTTGCAATATCTTTCGTTTCTAAATACTTACCGTCTTTTAATGCTGTCGCACCGCGATCTAGTAACTGAGCGACTTCTTTATATGCCTTCGCTTCATTTCCTGATTTCTCTTTTTCCGCTTTTTCAAACCACATAATCGCATCACTATATTTTTCATTTTTCAATGATTGCATACCTGTTTCAATATACGTGTCATAATTACTACATCCAGTCATTACGACTAACAGAAAAAGCATTACAAAACTTAATTTTCTCATGATGTTTTCTCCTTTTCTTTGCCTGCTCACTTTACTGTAACATACATGAAAAGGAGTTTCAAAAACTAAAATACTAATTTGGTCATTTTTATTATTTCCAGTCAATTTTTTATTACTTTCTTATTTTTAGGCCGACACATCCACTTGCTTTTTCGCCACTTGCTTTCTTACTCCAACTAATACAACTAATAATAACCCTCCACCTAATGTCATCATAACAATGCTAGTCGGTAACATATCTAATAATAATCCATATACAATCATTCCAAGCGGTGCGATTGCAGTAGAAATTGTTTCAAGTAGACCGAATACACGTCCTAAATAGTTTGGATCTGTCGTCTTTTGCATATGTACTTGCATCGGGATATTTACAACCATCATTGATATACCAGTTAAAATCATAAAAGTGATATAGTAAATAAAACTTGCTACTTTCGGAATGATAACTAACAACGGAAAGACTGTGCATAAACTCAAGCCCGCAAATAAAAACAGTCCAATATAAACAGAGCGAAACGGATTATTCACTTCTTTACGTACTGATAAAACAATTGCACCAATTAGCATCCCGACTGCTAACATTCCCTCTACAACACCGAGTTGCTTCGAGGATAAATGCAAATTTTTAATAATAATATATGGAAGCGAAACGAAAAGTGCACTCGCAAAAAAGTTTACCCCTACTGCAATTTTCATTAAACCATATATTTCATGCTGTCGTTTCACATATGAAAAACCTTCTTTTATACTCGTCAAGAAATGCTCTTTACTTTCGGCCAATTCTTTTTTATATAAATCAAATACGATGAATAATTGTACAATAACTGCTAAAAAGAATGTAATACTATTTAACAGGAAAAATGTTTTGATTGAAAAGAAACCAAATACAACTCCTCCAATAATCGGCGCTAAAATATTCGATAAAGATGATGCCGTCTGATTTAAAGCACTCGCTTTTTGAATACGCTCCTCATCTACTAAATTAGGAATAGACGAAGTTAATGAAACAGAATAAAAACTTGCACAAATTGATAATAATGCCGCTGATACATAAATAAACAGAAGTGATGGTCCAAATATAGTAGCAAGACTAAACATGATAAGCATTGTTAAGCTACTTAATAAATCAGTGCCAATTACAAGCCATCTTCGGTTCACACGGTCAGCTACAGCACCTGCAATTG
Source organism: Bacillus sp. RC252 (assembly GCF_044909215.1). Classification (NCBI taxonomy): domain Bacteria; kingdom Bacillati; phylum Bacillota; class Bacilli; order Caryophanales; family Bacillaceae; genus Bacillus; species Bacillus sp. RC252. Next base: position 181,390 of record NZ_JBIYDV010000005.1, read on the forward strand.
GGCCACAGATCATTCTTGGTATTGATCCGCAAATAAGAGTAGTTGCAAACCCCATTCCTGAACCAGTTGTCTTTAATACGTATAATCCCATTGCAAACGTATAAATACCCGCCCCTAACAAGGACGTCATTTTTCCAATCATCATTAAAATAATATTTCTCGTTGCAATCTTCATTTCCCAATCATTTTGACCTATACTTACATCCCCCATTATGACACTCTCCCTTTAAAAGTTAAATTGTGCTAAACTTATTATATATACAACTTTCCAATTTTTACAACGAAAAGTTTAATTACATTTAACTTTTTGATTATAAAGGAGCATATGATGGCTACTCTCGGCGAGAAAATTAAAACGTTACGAAAAGAAAAAAAGCTTACTCAAACTGAATTAGCAGGTTCAGAACTGACAAAAAGTATGTTAAGTCAAATTGAAAATGGAAAAGCTACACCTTCCATGAAAACATTACAATACATCGCTGAAAAACTTGGATGCGAAACGAGTTTTTTACTAGAAGAAGATGATGTAGAAATTGTAGAAATCATTCAACAAATGGAACAACTAATAAAGGCAAATAAATGTGATGAAGTATATGAGACTTTACTACCTATCGTTCAAAAAGAGCTACCTTCTACTTTAAATACCGCTCGTTTATATAAACAATTTGTAACAGCTGCGGCGATTATGAAAGATTACAACATTGAATATTACGTTGAAAAGGCTACTTCTATTTTTGAAAAATATACGTTATACCGGGACAGTACGGAAACAAAATTAAAATTATCCTTTACGATATTCACACGTAAAAAATATGGTGAATGTTTACAACTTATAGCTAGTATTAGAAATGATTATGAGGAGAAACATTTAGAAATGGATCTCATTATACATATCGAGTTATGTTTATATGAAGCCATCATTTTACTAGCATGCGGCGATTATGAAACATGTGAAAAAACAATATTAGAGGCACTCGAGTTTTCAAAAAAGCATCAAGTATATTTTAAAACAGACGAATTTTATCGGATTTTATCTTACCAAAAAGTCATTACAGCTGATAAAGAACAATATTTATATTACATAAAAAAATCTGAGCAATTTGCCATTTTTACAGAAGATACTCTATCCATTGCGATTATTGATATTTTAAAAGCTTACTACTACAACACGATTACTAATGAATATACAATCGCATTAAAACATCTAGAACAATTTCGAGAGAAACTAAAAGATGAGCCACTTTTTCAAGACGACGGATTGTATTATCTTGAAAAAGGAAAAGCTTTATACGGATTGAAACATTACGAGGAAGCTTTACAAGCATTGCAACGTGGTATCATGCCGGATTATATGAACCATCCACTTGATCAAGCGTGGCTTACAACAGCAGGTGCATATCGTGCCCTTTGTTATGTAAAACTTAACGATAAAAAAAGGGCTCTGGAGGAAGCTACAGAAGCCGCTCAAAAGATACAATCCTACCCGGATTCCATCTTTTCTTCTTTTATTAAAGAAACATTACAAATAATACAAAAACTTTAAAAATGTCTCGAAATGGTATATTATTCCTCCTTTTTTGCAAAGATAATAATGATGGGAGGAATATAAATGAATATACAACGCGCAAAAGAGCTTTCCGAGTCATCTGAAGAAGCCAATGTCAGTTTTCAAGGCATGCCTGTTATGATTCAACACGTCGATGAAAGCAACGAAACCGCCCGCATATATGAAGTAACAAATCCAAAACGCGAATTAACAGTTCCAGTTAATAGCTTAGAGGAAATATAAGCAATGCCACTTCAATTTTCTAAAGTGGCATTTTTTTATTTCGAATTACTTATTAGCCCTCACAAGAAAAAGATACGTCAATTTCGAAGACAGCACATACGTGAACACCTTATGTCTCCGGGAACATTGCATATGAACGGAATACCAATTGAAGAAACAATTATCGATTATAGTGCAGGTAGGTGCCAAGTACAAACAAACGCCCCACTCACACTTGATCAAATGATACAAATCACAGTTAAAGAACGTGATATTCAAAATAAGAAAGCGCAAGTGCGCTGGATTCAAAAAAAAGGTCGTAAAATATATGCCGGATTTAAATTTACCTCCTAAAAAGAAAAGAAGCCTCGTGCTTCTTTTCTCTTTATTACGTGCTAAAATACAAACTATGAACTGATTTTAAAGGGGGAAAATGTATGGAGAATACTCCACAAAAAACTAGTCCTCATTATGCAGTTATATTCACTTCTAACCTATCAAATGATACAACAGATTATATTACCGTTGCCGGAAAAATGGAGGAGCTTGCGAAACAACAACCTGGATTTTTAGGTGTCGAAAGCGCACGTGATCATTCCGGACTCGGAATTACAATTTCTTATTGGGAGTCACTTGAAGCAATTGAAAATTGGAAAAGGAACACCTTACATAAAGAAGCGAAAAAAAGAGGCCGTGAGCAATGGTATGAAAACTTCCACCTGCGTATCTGCCTTGTTGAGAAAGAATATAAGTTTCATAGAGGTACATTGTAACTATGAAGAAAAAATTAGCTCTCGTTTCTGTTCATGAAATATACGGTGTGAACGATCATATGCATCATGTTATTGACCACTTCAATACATCTCATATAGATGTATTCTGTCCTAATCTTCTACAATTACAACAAGCATTTCATTATAGTGATGAAGAAAAAGCATATCATCATTTTATGAATCACATTGGATTTGATGATGGAAAAGAGCAAATTGAAGAACTCATTACTAGCCTTTCCAATAGTTACACACATATAGGACTTCTCGGTTTTAGCGTTGGGGCAACAATCGCTTGGCTCTGTAGTACCAATTCAAAAATAGATTTTATCATTGGTTGTTACGGTTCTCGTATACGCGACTATGTTCACGTGAAACCTTCGTGTGCTACATTACTTATTTTCCCTGAAAAAGAAACTAATTTTTCAGTATGCTCCTTAATGAAAACATTACAGCAACAAGATAATCCTTTATTAGAAATAAAACAACTACAAGGTGAACATGGATTTTTAAATCCATACACTGAAAAATATAACAAGGAATCTACAAAGCAAGCATACAAAATAATAGATTCGTTTCTTATGAAGACAATCTTATAAAGGAGCTTCATATGTCACTAACATTACTATTACTCATTTTCATAATAATTCCCTTTCTTTCAGCATTAGCTCTCATTTTTATAAACGTTAAAAAAGGGACATTATTAAAACGTCCCTACTTACAATCATTCATCGTATGCACTTTGTTTTTTTGCTAATTGGATATTATATTTAACAAATTTTTATTCATTACTACCTGAGAAAGTGAGTCAATTCATATTCCTGCCCATTTGGTTTTTCCTTTGCGTTTTAGGCTTTATCGTTTTCTCACGCGAATGGAAAAACAATCGTGTTTTCTCCGTATCTATCGGTTTTCTTTCCTTTATTAGTTTTCTATTTGGGTTATTGTTGTTAGTTACTTCCAGAATGTGACTATGAAATGGTATTAAAAACCTAATCGCTTTATTTCATTAACAGCTTTGACCTGAACTTGGTATAGTACCAAGTTCAGGCCTTTTAATTTCTCCTTAATTTTTATGTAATTATTATATCTCATCTATTTAACACTCTCTTCTTGAAATCATTCCACGGTCTTTTAAACTTAGAAATTCATAGTATCAAGGAATTGTTCAGCTGCTTCATTCTCCTCAATATACTTTTGAAGTCGTATATTCATGATCCCCATATAATCATACCAATTTTAATGAATTCATTAATCACTTTTTAACAATTGAACTATCTTATCTTAAACAAATTGAAACTATATGGCATTTTCTTAATGATTGTAAAACCATTGTAAAAATTATAAATCTTTATATCTTATTATTTACACGTGCATTTAAATAGATTATTCTCTTTATTGAGAAGGCCTCTCAATAATAAAATAACAGGGAGAAAAACATGAAAACAAAAATTTTTTCTATTATTACAGCTTTAACTTTAATGACATGTTTCGCTATACCAACATTAGCAGCATCTAGTAGTTACAGTTTTAAAATGGACTATCGAGTGGTGGATGGCAGTAAAAACAAACAGTTCCACACACTGTCTAAAGGAAGTGTATATATCAACGGGAGCGCATATGTATATTCTACTGATGGAGGAGCGATGGGACCTTACGATGTAAAATATACTCTGTACAGATCTGCATGGGGTTCGGACCCTAGTTATGGAACAGTTAATGGCGGCATAAATAAATCTTTCTCTGGTGCATACAATGTTGATACAAATTCAAATGAATACTACTTATTTATTTGGAAAACAAATGACGATGGACAGAATGTAAAAGGGAACGGAAAAATATCTAATTAAAATATTGCTACTAAACTATGATGTCTAATAATAGACATCATAGTTTAAATATGAAAATATGAGGGATTTTAAAAATGCTAATTGACTTTGATGGTTTTATTCTTATTGGAGCATTTATTATATGGTTATTTTCACTCCTCTTTTTTAAGTTACACCTAAAAAAGAGGAACATGTACTTACTATTTTTTTCAATATTTTATTTGTACCTTTGTGTAGTACTTAATTATACCCAATTCCCAATTATTATAGATGAAAATATGAAAAAAGAAATTGGACAAAATGTTTGGAGAGATGCTAATTTTATACCATTCAACACGGAGCATTTCGCTATAACAACATCGTTACTTAATATACTACTAACAATTCCTTTTGGCTTTGGTTTTCCTTACATAAAAAAGACGAATTTCAAACAAGTTGTTTTATCAGGAATTGTCTTAGGGTTCTTGTTAGAAAATCTACAACTTTTATCAGCACTTTATGCCGGATTCACTTTTCGATATGTCGATATAAACGATGTAATTTTTAATTGTATGGGTGTCATTTTAGGGTATGGTATATCAAAAGGCTTTACCCTTGTGTATAGAACATTTATACACAAACTTGATATTAAATTGAATTCCTTTTTAAGATATATTTATGAAACGAACAATTCCTCAACATGACTTCCCTTTTACATTAGCATGTTCTATAACGTTTTATAGAACATTATAAAGCAAAAAAAAATAGAAGAGAGAAAAGCCCAACATCAACTTTTCTTCCTTCTATTTTTACCTTTAGATTTCACTGTTACTGATTCACAAGGTGTGTAGTAAATTTGAGGTGTCGCCTTATCAACCACCATCATAAACGTAATAAAACCGATAATAAAGAAAATGAATACCGTTAATAAAATAGCGCCTATCGTTAAAAGTATCATAACACCACCCCTATATATTTCATGTTATTACACCTTTCGCTATTATATGAGCTGAATCCTTTTTAGAAAAATAAACGTAACAAAATAATTACAATGACTCCTGTTAATACTGTTCCTAATAAACTACGAGTATATATCGCTACGAAAAATGTAGGAATTGCCGCAATGATATAATCCCACTGCACTGTCTCATGCATAAATAATACTTGTGCTAAAAGTGCTGCTAATATCGCAATTGGTATGTAATTTAACCATTTTAAACCCCAGTCTGGAATTTGTAGTTTACTAAATACGAGAAGAGGTAAAATACGTGGTACGAGTGTGACAGCTCCGGCTGCTAGTAAAAGTAATAATACGTCCACTCTTACTTCCATTTTTCAATCACCACCCCGATTGTCGCAGCTAAAAGTGTTGCGATAATAACTGCTATACTATCTGGCATAAATAAGTGTGAAACGTATGCGATAATAATTGCTACAATTGCTACACTTAGATGAATGGCTAGTTTCGGTTTACTACTTATTAGCTGAAGTACAAATAATCCGATAAACATCGCTGGTAACGCATAATCCATTCCGTACGTATGAGGATCTGGTATCCACGCTCCAAAAAGCCCTCCGAGAACTGTAGCTAAAATCCAATTTAAATATGCTGTTACATTAAGTCCCATCATCCATTTCTCGCCTAAATGGCCTTTTTGTGCTGCTTGTTGCACTGCAACGCCGAAAGTTTCATCTGTAATTTGCGAACCAATTATTAAATTTTTAAAAAGAGGTATCTTGGTGAAGTAAGGTGCGAGTGCAGCACTCATTAATAAGTGACGTAAATTAACAAAGAACACAGTAAAAATAATTGCCGAAGCTGGGGCACCCGCTGCATACATACCCGCTAATATAAACTGAGCAGAACCTGCGTAAATTAATGTGGACATAAAAGCAATTTCTATGATCGAGAAACCTGCTGTTTTCGCAATAACACCAGCCGCTATACCGATGCTCAAATATCCAAATACAGTTGGTAAACAATCCTTTACACCTTGCTGAAATGAATCATCGCTCTGCAGTGTCATATGTGCTTGAGCTTTATTCACCATTATCTCCCTCCATTTCTTCTATAGTACGTTTTCCTGTTACGACATGAACTAAATCTATGTTTTCACGCCATAATGTATCTAATTTATCAGCTCCAAACTCCTTCGTAATCTCTTCCACCATAATGTCGTGCCGAACATATTCTGTAGCGACGAGAACTAAAGCTGGATCATACGTTGTAACGGCCCATGAAGTGCTATCATTTGAAAAGTTAGCAATTAATACTTCTTCCCCATCACGCGCGATAACAGTTAAATGACCACCCATTCTCTTTTCAACGACGTGAGGTGTCATATAATTATGGTGAAATGTCGCTCCTATTTTTGTTTCTGGAGCACCAAATAAAATTGAAAAAATATGTACGCCTTCCGCTTCCTTTTGATGAATGAATGGCTCAATCTCGTGCACTTGATCCTCCCATACAGAAATCCATAACTCTTCTTTTGCTCTATTAATTATATTGCATATTTCTTTCAAAACACGATCATTTGAGCGAATATGCGAAATTACATCAATTTGTCGCTCTTGTTCTAAACAATTTAATTTTCGGTCTAAAAATTCAAAGGACTTTTCAAAATCTTTTCGCATTCGATCCATTAATTCCGTAGCTGGCACTGGTACATATTTCACTGGTTCAGAAGGAACGATATGCACCGCTCCTTTATCCATCAACTTGCCAAGTACTTCATAAATCATCGAACGAGGTACGCCTGTTTGTTTACTCACTTCATAACCTGTTACTGGGGAATGTTTTAATAAACCAATATACGCTTTACATTCATACTGGGAAAAACCTAACTTTTGTAACTCCTTTATTATTTCATCCATCGGTAACCCCTCTCACAATTTATATAGCTCTAATTTCAAAACTACGATTTCACTTTCCATTAGTAGTTATTGCTATACCTACTAATATAAAAAAGAAGCCTCTACAAGTCAACTGACAATTCCGAATTTTTATTCGACATAAAAAGCCTTCTTTTGAAAGGCTTTTTGTGCATAATGAATTATTTCAACTGTAGAGCATTTGATATATTACCCTCCAAATGCTCACGTAAGGTTGAACCTGTATACTCTTCTCTAAATACACCTGCTCTCACGAATAAAGGAATGACTTCACTAAAGAATAAATCCAATGATTTTGGAGGTCCCCCTGGAATTGCAATAAATCCATCTAGTGCCCCTGCCTCAAATCTTTCCATAATTTGCTTACAAACATCTTGTGGTGTGCCTATAGCGACCCAATGAGCAGAACCAACAACTTCTGGTCGTTCTAGTATTTGCTCAACAGTTGGTTCATTTTTTATGATGAAATTCCGTAATAATTCGGCATGTGTTTTACTACGTACAGCTTGATTTCTACTTGGTAGCATATGTTCAGTAACCTTACTTTCTAACGGTATCCCTCTAACGTCTAACCCAAGAACCATTTCGAGTAAAGCGTACCTCTTCTCTTTTGTAAGATGTTGATGAGCTTGCCTGTGCATTTCTAGTGCTTCTTCATATGAATCACCAATAAAGAAATATAAACCAGGCAATACACGTATATCCTCTTGCTTTCGGCCATGCTTTTCTGCTCTTCTTCTTAAATCTTGACGAAGTTCGATTCCTGATTCTACACCTGGCATTGCGGCAAAAATCGCATCCGCAACAGAAGCAGCGAAATTCCGGCCTGACTCTGAAGCACCCGCTTGAAATAAAGGCATTTCCCCAGAAATATGTTGCGGGATATTAAGTGGACCCTTCACCTCAAAATGCTCACCACGATGCTCAATTGGCTGTACCATCTCTCTAATTGCATCTGCGTTGTCTTCTTTCAAAACTTCATAAGGATGACTCCTCCAAAGTTTTCTTACTAACTCTGTACATTCTGCCGCTTTCGCGTATCGTTCCTCAGATGGTGGCATCCCTACCTCACCAAAGTTTTCAGCACCATCAATTGATGTGACAATGTTCCATCCTACTCGGCCGTTACTAATCCAATTTAAAGATTGTAGTTGCCTCGCTAGTATATATGGTGGATAAAATGATGTTGAAGCGGTCGTAACGATTCCAATCTTTTCTGTTGCATAAGCGATAGCAGTAAACAATAGTGTCGGATCTAAAATTACATTCCCCTTATTACGAGCAATTAAATCGGGATGCGCTACTAAATAGTCAGCTTTAAAAACAAAATCTAACTTCGATTTTTCTGCTTGTTTTGCTAACTCTACTTGTTCATCTATCCCTGAATTAAACATACTCTCTTGTTCTTTCTTTCTAGAAATCAAACATAGTCCAATGCAAAGCTGTTTTTTTGTAGACATATGTACACACCTTCCCCTTATTTTTAATTCACCTAGTTAAACAAGTGATGCGACCATCACATCTTGTATTTTTTATAACACATAAAATGATAATGATTATCAATATCATTTTATGATGTTACTGAAATAAATGCAATAACAAAAAAGACTCCCGCTAATGGGAGTCCTTTATCTCAATATTTCATTTGCTTCTTTTTCATAAATTTTATCAAATGAAGTCATAATACGTTGCGATGCTTGAATCATTTTTTGACTCGACATAAGATCTGCCATCTCTTTCGTCATATCCACATTTGAATTTTCTAGCATATGATTTTTTACTATTCCTGTTCCGTTCGGTAAATCAGCGAGGTTACCTTCTGCTAGTGTAAAACTTTTATTTTCTCGTTGCACAAGGCGAGCATTCGTTTCTGCATCTACTGTTTTCGTTTGCAAGCGGCCAATATTATTTTGTGTTACTTCATCGTATAATGTACCGTCTGCTTGTACAGCTACCTTTGCTCCTTCTGGAATACGAATACGTTCATTATTCTCACCCATTACGAAAGCACCAGATGCTGTTTGTAAATAACGATCACTATTTAATGTAAAACTACCGTCTCTCGTTAAAAATGTTTCATCATTTTTAGATGTAACGAAAAATGATGATGTTCCGGCCGCACCGTCATCTAAAAAGAAATCTGTAGCACTATTTGTCATTTGTATATTTCCTTGCACTAAGTTCACATGCGTTGCAGCTGGTACGACAGCGTAATCAACCGAACCGATATTTGTCATCGCACCGTCACCGCGGCGATATGTGTCTTGCACATCAAATACTTTAGAAGTCATATTTTCTGCTTTAAATCCTGTCGTTTGGGCATTTGCAACGTTATTCGAATGAACATTAATATGCTGCATGTAATTCATCATACCCATAGAACCTATATAAAGACCGTTCATACTTGTTTGAATAAGGCAAGTGCCTTATTCTTCACCTCTTTTCTTACGATGTTTGTAACATTTGTTTTGCTAAATGTTCAGCTGTAGCGATATGTATATGTTGCTTCACGTCTTGTCCATCTGTCATTAATACAATTGGAGCTGATGATACAGCTGGAATTTTCAACAATTCACCACTGCTCGCTGTTTCATCAAATTTCGTAAACACGATACCATCTATATGAATATCTTTAAAGTTCGTAATAATTTCAATCATGTCTTTACTTTTCATGGAAGCTGATAACGTTAAACAAATATAATCTGGCTCTACTTGTCCCATCGTCTCAATCATCTCTTCAACTGTCTCTGACGTACGATAATTTTTACCAGCTGTATCTATTAATATATAATCGACGCGCGCTTCTTCTTTAAAATAACTGAGTGCCCTTGTCATAGCTGCTTCATCTCGCACAGCGATTACTTCTGACCCAATTGTTTTTACGTAATCTTGTAATTGCTGCACTGTTCCAATGCGAGAGTGATCTGTCGTAATAAAACCAACTGTTTTTCTCTTAGCATGAAACTGCCATGCCATTTTCGCAAGTGTCGTCGTTTTTCCAACACCAGTTGGACCTATTAATGCAATCGTTTGTACTTCTTTTTCAAATACGTTTTCAGTATTGAAATGAGATCTCATATCTTCCAATATGTATCCGATGACTTCCTCTTCTGTAATCATCGTTGCATTCTCAAACTTCACTTTTAATTTTTCAGCATATGCATGAATGAAATATTGTTCCACATCGTTTTGTTCTAACATCCGAATTACTTTTTGAATAATAAATGGCACAGATTCCTGCTTTTCTTTTTTAACAACTACTTCTTCTTTCTTTACAGGAACAGCTTGTTTCACAGTAGGCTGTTTTTTCGTTACTTTCGTCGCCTCCGTATGTTTCACAACGACAATCCCTTTTTCAAACAGTTGTAATAGTTTCTCTTTTTTTCTTGCCCATTCTTCACTATTTCCTGTTTGCATCGCTGCGTACGGCATAGAAGTCGTTACGTTTTCTAAATTGTGCAGTACCGATTGAATTCCATTTGCCTTCACAACTTCTTCTGAAGGTTCATTTACAACATCCATTAATTGGTCATGAAACTGAGTTACGCCTTCGTTACTTTCTTCCTGTTTATCTTCAGGAAAAGCGACTAACATTTCATAATTCTTCTTCCAAAAAAACGGGATGTTTCGTTTTACACTTTCATCGACAACGTAGTAATAATCTGTACCATATTGGTCAAATAACTTTCGATACAATTCATTTTTCGAAGCTGCTTTTATTCGCATTAACGCTTCTTTTTTTTCTGTACTTTCCATTACTTCACCCCCTACTATTCAATATAAGCAATTTGATCTACAACAATTTCTGGTGCTAATTCACTAATACATAATACTTTAGCTTCTATTTGATAACGTTCAAGAAGTCTCACAATCGCAAACCTGAAATCTTTTCTGCGTGTTAATAATACTGGCTCTCTTCCCATTAAACGAGCTTGTTTGAAAACGCGCTGTACTTGCTCTACTACTCGCGTTTCTAAATCTAAATCCCAGTTTAATAAATAACCTTGGTATGAATTATTAACAACATCCGCATCTAACTCGATTGAATCAGCGAAAAGCGCTGCATAAATTTTCCCATCAGGATTTTTCGCACTCTCACAAATAACTTTTGAAATACATTCACGAACAAATGCAGTGACACCATCAACATGGTTTTGATAAATTTCTTTCCCGTCAATAATACCTTCAATAATTGTCGGTAAATCACGAATTGAAATTCCTTCTTTTAGCAGTTGTTTAATAACATTTTGCACGAGTGATAAATCAATTTCTTTCTTCTTAATCTCTTCTAATAAAACGCCATTATCAGTTTCAAGCGAGTTAATCAAGTCTTTCACATGTTGACGCTGAATTAACTCATGAAGATTACGTCTAACGACAACATCTAAATGCGTAATTAATATGCTGAGTGGCTCTAACACTTGATAGCCTTTCATTTGTGCATCTTGTACCATATGCTCCAAAATCCAATATCCATCTTCACCGAAAATTGGATCTTTCGCTGGCTCTGCATCTAAATCAGCCATTACATTCGGTGTTTTCAGTGCTAATAAATAACCTGATTTTAAAACACCTTCAGCCGCCTTCGCACCTTTAATACGAATAATGTAACGTCCGCGTGGTCTAAAGCTCGTATTATCTTTAAAGTTAATTCCAGGAACGTTAATACCAAGGTCGGTAATAATCGACTTCCTCATAAGAACAACTTTATCACGAGCTGTTTCCCCGTTAATCTTCTGCTTTACAAGTGCCGCTAAATCTAAACCGAGCTCTACGATAATTGGATATTTATCTGTAAAGACTCCGAATGAATCTTCCACTTGCTGTAATTGCTCATCCTCGCCTTGAATCATTTCTAATTCTTTTTGAAGCTCGTCTTCTTTTTCTTTCTTTATTCGCTTTTTATTGCGAATTCCTAAGAAGATAATTGTTCCACCAACGAGAGCAAATGGTAGAAATGGTAGCGGGGTAAAAACACCCATTGCGATAAATAAACCACCAAGCGCATATACAACAACTTCATGCGCTAATAACTCTTTAAAGATTCCTTCAGTTACTGTATCTGCTGAACCGTCAAATACACGCGTTACGATAATACCTGTTGAAATCGCAAGCATTAACGAACCGATTTGGTTTACAATTCCGTCACCGACAGTTAACTGTGTATAGTGAATAGCCGCATCTGCAAAGCTCATTCCTTGCTGCATCATACCGACAATTAAACCGAAAATAATGTTTACGAATAAAATGACAATCCCGAAAATAACGTCCCCTTTAATGAACTTTCCGGCACCATCCATCGCTCCGTAAAACTCTGTTTCCATATTTAATTTTTTTCGTTTCGCCTGTGCATCTTTTTCTGTAATAAGACGCTGATTCAAGTCAGCATCGATAGACATTTGTTTCCCTGGTAAAGAATCAAGTGTAAAACGAGCTGCTACTTCAGCTGTACGAGACGCACCGTTTGCAACGATAAACTGGAATATGATTAATACTATAAAAATAACGATACCAATTAATAAGTTCCCGCCAATTACGAACTGGCCGAACTCTTCAATAACATGACCCGCATTTCCGTCTGTTAAAATCGCTCGCGTCGTCGAAACGTTAATCGATACGCGGAAAATCCCGATTAATAACAACATCGTCGGAAATGACTTTAATTCATCCCACTCGTTAATACTTGTAGCTCGCATATAAATAAGCACTGACATACTTAGTAGAAAAACGATAACGATATCAAGTATAAATGGTGGAAGTGGAATTAAGAGCGCCACAACGAATGACGCTGCTAAAAAGATAGAAAAATAGGTTCTTGCAGAATCCATCTTAAACAAAGAGATCCCCTCCAAACGCGCTATTATACTTCAAGTTCTTTCGTTTGAATTAAATAGCGCATAACTTCAATTACAGCTACATATAAATCTTCTGGAATCGTCTCATCTTCCTCGACTTGATAATATAAAGAACGAGCGAGCGGACGGTTTTCCACCATTGGTATTTCTTGTTCACGGGCAAGCGTTCGTATATATAATGCGAGCTCATCTTCCCCTTTTGCAACGACAACAGGCGCCGCATCAACTTGTTTATTGTAACGAAGCACCACTGAAATATGCGTCGGGTTGTTCACAATAAACGTTGCACCATCCATCTTCTTCGCGATTGTCCCTTGCAAGATGGCATGCATAAAGTTTTTTCGTTTCCCCTTTACTTGCGGGTCCCCTTCATTATCTTTATGCTCTTGTTTCACTTCTTCTTTTTTCATCTTAATATCTTGTTCGTACTCCCATTTTTGATAAATGAAATCAATAATAGAAAGAATGATTAAAATAATTAAAATGGCTAAAAAGATAAATTTAATTTGGCTAATAATTTCAGTAAGTGACGCTGTCCAGTTAAATCCAATCATACTAACAATCTTCTCTAAATTCTTTTTAAAGAGAACGTACGAAACGTAACCGATTAATCCCATATAAAACAGTGATTTCAAAATATCTACTAAACTTTTACGACTAAACAATCTCGTAAAATAGTTTTTCGGATTAATACGTGATGCTTTCGGCTTAAGTACTTTAGAAGAAAATAAGAAACCGACTTGAATCATATAATTGAATAAATGAAAAGCGTATACGAGTATTAATATAGGAGCTGATACTTTCAGAAGTAATATGCCCATTAAATAAAAATACTCGGTCGAATCTGTATTTTTTCCAATTTGATCAAACAGCACCGCTACGGAATTCGCAATCTCAAAACCGAGCCAATCTCCGAAGAAGTAAACGACAACTGCTAATACAAGAATGGAAAATAAATTATTTAAATCTTTACTCCGGGCGATATTCCCTTCTTCACGCGATTTTTTACGCTTCTGCGGGGTGGCCTTTTCTGTTTTATTATCCTTTGCCATGCGCGTCCCCCTACTTCGTTAAGAAAAAGTTAAATAGTTTCGTATACTCTTCCAGTAATACGTCTGTCATATTTTTAAACACATAACCGAGCATCGGTACACTCATCGCAATAAACAAAATACCACACGTTATTTTAATTACGTACGCATTCATAAAAACGTTTAATTGCGGTGCATTTTTTGCGATTAAAATAAGGACGAAATTAATAATGAATAGACTGCCCATAAGTGGCAAAGCAATTTCAACCGCTGATGTAATTGCAAACAATAACGTTGCGAGTAGACTATCTAAAAAACTAGTCGTCAACAATTTTGAAATCGCCTCTGTATATTGAAACGACTTTAAAATCGTGGCAACGAAATAGTTAATGCCGCCCAGTGAAATAAAAATAATAAGAAAAAATATATCAAAAATTGTTGATAGCAAAGTGGACTGTGACCCTGCATTTACATCAAATAAACTCGCCTGTGATAAACCGATATCAAAGTCTAAAATATGCCCTGCCATTTTCGGAATGTTCCACAGCATCTCTACAATTTTTGAAAGGGATAACCCAATTACAATTTGCGTTCCTGCATAAGCTGCTACATCCCAAACTGTCTTTATGTGAGAGACATCCACTTGATCTGCCACTGTAATCGAAAGAGCGAGTCCAAATGTAACCTTTGCCATCGCCGGAATCGATCGCCCTGAGAAAAACGGTAGAAAATATAAAAATGAAGTAATGCGACAAAACGCAAAAAACGTCGCCGCCCATAATTCCATATTCATTTCAGTTCACCTATCTTAGTACGAACGCAATAGCGATGGGATTTTATCAAATAAATCTAAAATAAGCATCGTTAACTCTTGAAACATCCACGGACCTAAAATGATAATAACGAGCACAATACTCGCCATTTTCGGTAAAAACGTCAGCGTTTGCTCTTGAATTTGCATCATCGCCATAATAACCGCGATAATAATAACGACAATCATACTTACAACGGCAATCGGCATTAAAATCATAACCCCTTTATAAAAAAAGGTTTGGAAAATATCTATAATTGGTGACGTATTCATTTATATGACTCCTATCACATAGCATCAAACGCTTCAGGCGACCGTCTTAAACATAATATCGACGATTTTTGTATATCCACCTAAATATACGAAAACGAGTATTTTAAATGGTAAACTTAAAATCATCGGCGGTACCATCATCATCCCAAGGTACATTAAAAGTGTACTAATAATTAAATCAATAAAGACAAACGCTAAATAAATGAACATCCCTGTAAGTAACCCTTTTTGAATTTGCGTTAACGTAAAGGATGGCACAAGCGTAAACAATGAAAGATCCTTTAAATCTTTCGGCAACTCTTCTCCACGCACTTTCAGCATCATTTTCAAATCATGCTTATACGTATGCTTCGACATATAATCTTTCATAATCGGAGCTGTCGTCTCCGCAGCTTGACTTACTGTTATTTTTTCTTTCGTCATCGGGTCCCACACATCACTCTTTAATTGACCAAGTACTGGCTGCATTGTAAACAGCGATAAAAATAATGCGAGTCCAACAAGCACTTGGTTCGGTGGTAAATTCATAACCCCAAGCCCTTGACGAGTAATCCCAAGAACAATCATAAAATAAGTAAAATGCGTAAATAAAAGAACGATAGAAGAAGATAATGATAGAAGGGTAACGAGCGCGAATAGTTGTACACTTGAATTACTCGTAAACTCTTTTCCATTTTCGAAATTAATAAAGCCGTTCGGGGCTGCATACGCTGGATTTACAAAAACAAATGAAAAAATAATAGAAAATGCGAAAATAACGGCAAATAACGATAACTGTTTCTTTATTCTCATGATGGATCCTCTACTTTTTTCGTTTCACTCTTCACCGCGTCTTCTAGCGCTTGTTGAAACTGATTTCCTGTTCCTGTTAACTGCACAGATTGTACACCGTTATTACTAATAACAGTGAACACTTGCTTTCCGTCCACTTCAAATAAAAAGGCGCTCGTTTGATGATTTAAATAAACACCGTCTTTCACTTGAATGTGTCCATTTTCACCTTGCTTAAAAAACTGCTGTTTGCGCGTCTTTTTCGTCATATAATATGCACCATAGCCTAGCGCACCAAACAGTAAAACGACTTGAAATAAGGTCGTCATATACGACATATGACTCCTCCTCTACTCTTTATCCTGCATTTGATTTTGTGCCTTCATAAGCGCTGCATGTTTCTTATCAGCTTCAATTTCAGAAATAATAATGCCAAACTTCTCGTCCATTACGATTGCCTCACCAATACCGACTTTCATATCACTTAAATATACATCTACTTTATGTCCTAAATTTTTCTCTACTTCAAGAACATCACCAACTTTTAACTGCTTCACATCACCAAGCGTAATAGATGACTTCCCAAGCTTTACTCCAAGTTCAATCGAAATGTCTGAAACGGTATCAATATGTGCCTTCCCCGCTTCATTTCGCTTCCCTGCAAATTCTTCTAATCCCATTAATGACACAGGAGATACTTCATGCTTCATATGGATCCTCCTACTCTATAAAACTTTTAAATAGGAGCGCCTTACGCGTTCCATCTTTCCCGATAAAACAATTAAATTTATGCTTTCCATCTACATAACCACGTAGTTGGTCTGAAACCTTTGTATGAAGCGGAATAATATCGCCTTCTTCAATTTGCTCAATCTCGCCCATTGTCATCTTCTGCTCACCAACCGCAACGTGAACAGGCTTGTACACTTGATTTACTTTCACTTCTACTTCAGACGTATACTTTTTACGCTTATCCGAAGAATGTTCGACAATATTTTCAGACGTTAACTTATCCATAATTTCTTCAACAGATAAGAACGGAATACCAATACGAACTGTCGTATTCCAAAACTCTGTTTTCATATTTACGTTCAATAATGAAATAATATCGCTCGCCGTCGTAATCTTCAGCGCATTCGGATCTGTCTCCGTCGTTACAAACTTCGGTTCAATCGCAACAACGCTTTCAAATGATTGCTCTAAATTTTTACAAAGAAGCAAGAATATATTATCAAGCGTTAAAAACTCAAACGCCGTTAGCGGTCTGCGCATCGTAAAGTTACGCTTACTATCTCCGCCAAGCCAACATTCATGAATATATATAACAAATGCTAAATCAATCTCAATAACAATTTCTCCAAGCTCTGGTAAACCGAGATCAATAACGCAATATAAATAATAATCTTTCGGCATTTTCTCCACATACTCACTCGTAAATGGAACTTGCTCAACCGTCGAAGGCTCTAGTTCAATTGGAATACGCATACGAGCTGACAACGTCTGTGACGTCTGCTTTCCAAATGTAGACGCAATCGCCTGCAAACTACGTAAATGTTCAACACCAAACTTCTCTGGTCTATTAAAATCATACTCTTGAAATTTATCTTGCTTCCCTGCTTCTTGTGCGAAAGCTGGCATTTCCTCGCCTTCATTCACCGCCTTCAGCAGGGCATCAATTTGCTCTTGGCTTAATTTTTCGCCACTCATGACAATCCCCTTCCCTACCTTTTCAATTCAACGATTTCAACGTACATTTTCCCATTCTTCGTCAAAATCTTTCCGGTTCCAATCTCTTCATTCTCAAGCATAAGACGCACCGTATTTTTCGTTGAATTTTCAAGACGATACAATGTACCTTTCGTAATATGAAGCAGATCTTCAATTTTCTTTTTCGTATTTCCGATTTCAAAATAAATTGTTAACGGAATATCATCTTGTAATTTCAAATCTAGCCAACTCCCATATCATGTTCACAAAAATTTCATGTTCTCTATTTATATAATGAAATTTTCTATTTCGAAACGTCGATATTTAATATTTTTTTAATATATCCTTGCGTTTCTTTAAATGGTGGTACGCCTCCGTACTTTCTCACATTACCAGGACCAGCATTATAAGAAGCAAGCGCCAATACGAGATCACCGTTATTTTTCTTTAAATAACCGCTTAACTCTTTCACACCGCCCTCAATACTTTCAGCTGGTGAAAATGGATTTTTTACACCCATCTCTTTCACATTCGCTGGCATAAGCTGCATCAGCCCCATCGCCCCTGCATGTGACACCGTTTTCGGATTAAAATTAGACTCTACTTCAATCATTTTTTGAATTAACGTTTTCGGAATTCCATATGTATTACTTACGCGATCAATAATATCCTCATACTTACCTTCATTTGAAGAACGTATTTTCTGAATATTATATTTATTCGTTAATCCCCACGTATCAGCAGCCTCATTTTTCGTTTCTGGAAAACGTCGTTCAAACTCTTTTTGTGCAACTTGCACTTCATCTACTTGCTTCGTTTCAGCTTTTTCCTCAGGCTTACTCGCTTCCTCTACTTTATGAATAGATTCTTCCGGTTTATTAACAACCGTTTCTATTTTCGTAGATTGTACCGGCTGACTCATATCCTCTACTTTTGCCGGCTCTTTAGCAACTTTCGTCTCCTTCGCAGGTTCACTCTGCAATTGATCTTGAAAACGGCTACTAACGAACGCCTGCGGACTACTTAACTTTTGCTGAATTTGTCCTTTTTTATATGCAAGAACTTCTTTTACTATATTTCCAACTACCATAATATCACCTTTTCGGTAAACAAAGATAATCTAATATTAGAGTTTTTTAAAAAAGTTTGCAATAATCCTTTTAATAATATTTTAATAAAAAAATGAATATATTGTTAAACTGTTATTTTTTTATATTTATTAATTCGAATTTTTAGTTGACACCCGTTATAGCAAGGCTTACAATAAATCTCGAAATCGATTTTTTCGCATATTACCGTTTTTCAATTTGCAGAAAAGTCAATATAAAAAAATGGGGGTTCTTAACATGAGAATCAATACAAATATTAATAGCATGCGTACGCAAGAGTACATGCGCCAAAACCAAACAAAAATGAGCAACGCTATGGACCGTTTGTCAAGCGGTAAACGTATCAACAACGCTTCTGACGATGCAGCAGGTCTTGCAATCGCAACTCGTATGCGTGCTCGTGAAAACGGTTTAGGAGTAGCAGCTAACAACACACAAGACGGTATGTCATTAATCCGTACAGCTGACTCAGCAATGAACTCAGTATCTAACATCTTACTTCGTATGCGTGACCTTGCAAACCAATCTGCAAATGGTACGAATACAGATAAAAACCAAGCAGCTTTAGATAAAGAATTCAGTGCATTAAAACAGCAAATTGATTACATCTCGACAAATACTGAATTCAACGATAAAAAATTATTAGATGGTTCAAATAAAACTATCTCAATTCAAACGTTGGATAACGCAGATACAAACAAACAGATGAATATTCAATTAGCTAATGTTTCTACTAAAGAACTAAAGCTTGATAATTTAGACATTGAAGGAACTACTACAGCAAACCTTAAAATGACAGACGAAGATATTAAAGCGCTTGGTACTGCACACACTGATACAAAAACTGCTGCTGGTAAATTAGCTGCTATTGATACAAAGTCTGTTGTTGCTAAAGACTTAACTGATGCTGTCGCTAACGTAGCAAGCTTCAAAGCAGGTTTTGATAAAGTAAAAGGATTCTTAGATTCTAAAGAAGTCGAAACTATTGAAAAAGCTTTAGAAAAATTTGATGCTGTTGGTGGCCAAACACTTGATAATGCAAAAGCAATTGGTGATGCACTTACAACTGATACATCTAAATTTGCTAAAGATACTGCTTATAAAAAAGAAACATCAGACGCTTCTAATGCAATCGCTTCAATTGATGCTGCATTAGAAAGTATCGCATCTAACCGTGCAACTCTAGGTGCTACATTAAACCGTCTTGACTTTAACGTAAACAACCTTAAGAGCCAATCTTCTTCTATGGCTTCAGCTGCTTCTCAAATCGAAGACGCTGACATGGCGAAAGAAATGTCTGAAATGACTAAGTTCAAAATCTTGAACGAAGCTGGTATCAGCATGCTTTCTCAAGCAAACCAAACTCCACAAATGGTTTCTAAATTATTACAATAAGCCATTTGATTTAGCTTCATGAATAAACCTCTCTGCTTGCGGAGAGGTTTATTTTTTCTATATAAATGAATTATTTGTAAAACCTTTCTTTTTTTAGGCGGAAGAGAGCATCCGTGGTGCGTAGAAGCGGTCAGTGCCTATCTGGATCCCCTCCCATGTTAAAATACAAACAGGAAATGAGCATAAGTCCTTTTTCTCTTCATAGCCATTTATTAGCTCTGGAACATCGACTATATAAATCTATATGAAGTGTCTATTATGCGTATTGGTACGAATGTTTTAAGTATGAATGCTAGGCAGTCATTGTATGAAAATCAGAAACGTATGAATGTTGCTCTTAGTACGAGTATGGTTTCTCAAGCAAATCAAATTCCACAAATAGTTTCGAAGTTATTGCAGTCTTAAATATAACCTTTAAAACTATTGAAATAACTCTACAAAAAATAAAAAGCGGGATACATACGTGCTATGCATCCCACTTTTATATCAACCTATCCGTTATAAATGAGATCCTCCGCTAAAGAAGCAAATATCTCCCCAACGAGCGAATCTTCATCATACACACATGAGCCATTATTTTCTTCACGTTTTGCAAACGGTATTTGGGCGATTACTTCTGTTTGCAGTTGTTCTGCTAACATTTCACCACCGCCTTTTCCGAAGAGGTAGTTTCTTGAGCCATCTTGCTCTTCGTAATATGCCATATTTTCAACGATACCTAAAATGTCGTGTTTCGTATGTTTCGCCATTACTCCTACTCTAGACGCGACAAATGAAGCTACGTTATGAGGTGTCGTAACGATAATTTCTTTCGCCTGTGGAATCATCGCTGCGACATCTATCGCAACGTCTCCTGTTCCAGGTGGTAAATCTAGAAGAAGATAGTCTAATTCTCCCCAGTGCGTATTCGCAAGGAAGTTTTGAATCCATTTGTTTAACATCGGTCCGCGCCACATAACTGGGTTGTTTCCTTCTGTGAAGAATCCCATCGACATAATTTTAACACCGTGACTAACGACTGGAATTGCTGTTTGATCGATCATTGTTGGTTTTTCATTCGTTTCCATCATAGCTGGGATACTGAATCCGTATATATCTGCATCTAAAATGCCAACCTTTTTCCCCATACTTGCTAACGCAGTAGCAAGGTTAATCGTCACAGTTGATTTACCAACTCCTCCTTTTCCGCTCGTTACAGTAATAAAACGTACTCCTGAATCAGGTCGAAGCATACTAGGCATTCCAGTTTCTGTTCTAGCTTCTTTCTTTAAAGACGCTGTTAATGCCGCTCGTTCTTCCGGTGTCATTGAACCAAATGTTAAAGACACTTTCGATGCACCAATATTTCGAAGAGAGTCTTCAATATCTTGTTGAATTTTCGCCTTTAGCGGACAACCTTGTATCGTTAAAACTACTTCTAGCCCAACCTCTGTACCATCTATCTTTATATTTCTGACCATATTTAATTCCACAATACTCTTGTGCAACTCCGGATCTTCTACATGGCTTAAAGCATTCATAATTTGTTCGTGAGTAATCATCATACACATTCCTTCCATTATAGTCATTTCACCTGATGGAAAAAGTCTCCGCTTTTCCCACCCGTTTTTTGCACTAAATACGTTTCTTTCATGACCATCGTTTTATCAACTGCTTTACACATATCGTAAAAAGTAAGGGCGGCAATCGATACGGCATTTAATGCTTCCATTTCTACACCTGTTTTCCCACTACATTTCACTGTAGCTCGTATCATTAATTCATAGCCATCGGTTTTCTTTTCATAATGAAACGTAAAGTCTGTTCCTTGGATTAATATCGGATGACACATCGGAATAATATCGGATGTTTTTTTAGCACCGATTATGCCAGCAACTTGCGCTACTTGGAGCGGGTCTCCTTTTTTCAATCCACCACTTTGAATTTCCTCAAATAATTCATTTGATAAAGAAATCGTACTTTGCGCAACAGCTGTGCGTGTTGAAATATCCTTTTGAGAGATATCAACCATTTTGGCTCTGCCCTCTTCATTCCAGTGCGAAAATTCACTCATAATGATCCTCCTTAACGTATGAAAGATTTAATACTCGAATAAAAAAATTACCCTCCACTTACAGGCGGGATAAACGCGACGGTATCTCCAGCTCTTACAATATCTTCGTCCGTTACAAATTCTTCATTAATTGCCACCATAACTTTATCTAGCGTCTGTAAGTGATAGTTTTCTTTCAACCATTTTTTCAATTGATGAACATTCATCTCTCGTTTTTCTATCATTACTAATCTCTCTGAGCCGACTTCTTCTCGTAAATTTGCGAACAATAAAATTGTAATCATTCTCTCATTCTTCTTTCTTTGGTTTTCCTTCTGGATAGGGAGTATTTTCAAGTTGATCACCAATCCACTCCGTTCCATCTTCCCAAAATTCTTTTTTCCAAATTGGGACGATTCTCTTTATACGTTCAATTGCGTATTCATTCGCTTCGTACGCTACTTTACGATGCGGCGACGATACTGCAATGACAACTGCAATATCCATTATTTCTAGTCTTCCTACTCGGTGCGTAATTGCTATTTTCGCATCCGGCCACTTTTTCTTAATTTCTTCTCCAATTGCAGTAAGCTTTTTTACCGCCATCGGTTTATATGCTTCATACTCAAGATGTAACGTTCGTTTTCCTTTCGTTAATTCCCTTACTGTTCCAATAAAAGTTGTAATTGCTCCTGCTTCTCGTCTTGCTACTTTATTCGTTACTTCTTCAACTACAATCCGATTATCGACAATTTCAAATAGTGCTTGTCCCATCAAAACCTCTCCCCACTTTACGGAATGTCCAAGGCCATTCACTACCTTCGTTATCTTCTAATAAAAGAATGTCTACAAACATCCCTTTCTTATATCCTCTCGTTCCGCCCTGTAGGACGATAAAAATGTTTGATTCTGCTAATGAAGAAACGGAACTAGATTTATCAAATCCTGATGGATAAGCGATTAGTTGTCCTTCGTTATACTTCAGCTTACCTCGTACAAATCTTGTAAATGGATTAGGTTTTAGAAAGTCTTCTCCGAGCATTGCTTTTTCTCGTTTTACATGTGGTTTTTCGCTAAACATATACGCACGAATGCTAGGTTTTACGAATAATTCAAAGCCTACGTAACAAGCAGATGGATTACCTGATAATCCAAATAATAATTTTCCGTTTAATTGCGCTACAGTCGTGACGCTACCCGGCCGCATGGCTACTTTATTAAAAAGAACTGATGCGCCTAATTTTTCGTATATAGCTGGCAAATAGTCATAGTCGCCTACCGAAACACCACCAGTTGTAATTAACATATCCACTTCGCTTAACGCTTTTTTCACTGCCTCGTAGCACGTATTCAAATCGTCGCTAAACTTCCCGAAGTATTTTACTCTTCCACCTGCTCTTCGAATTTGAGACGATATCATATACGTATTACTATTTCGGATTTTCCCAGGTTGTAGTTCTTCATTTACATCGAGAAGTTCACTCCCAGTCGCTAATAGTCCAATTATGGGCTTTTTCGCTACTGGCACTTCGCTATAACCGAATGTAGCAAGAAGAGCAGAAATACCTGGATTAATGTAACAACCTCTTTTTGCGAGAACGGTTCCTTTACGTGCATCTTCACCTTGAAAGGATATATTGTCCCCTTCTTTAAATGAGCGCCTCACTTCCATATAGCTTTTTCCGATATTTTCATATTGACGATGACGAGTGAGTTCTAGCATGACGACCGCGTTACATCCTTTCGGAATTTGTGCGCCTGTCATAATTCGAACTGCTTGAAACGCTTCTACTTCTTTATGGAATACAGAACCTGCTCCAATTTCACCGATGACTTCAAATACAATTGGATTCTCACGACTTGCCCGCGACGTATCTTCTGCCCTAATAGCAAATCCATCATATGGCGAGCGATCGAAGGAAGGAACATCGTGATCAGCTACTAAATCGTCTGCTAACGTCCGTCCGTATGCTAATTCCAGTGGTACTAGTTCTTTTACACCACAATTAGCAAATGCCATCACTTTATGAACAGCCTCTTCAACTGTAATTGGCACTCTTCTTTCCATCATTACCAATCCCTCTCTATTATCCTAATAACCGATAGTATAGTTGTTTCGCTTTTTGAATTTCATTCGTTCCGTGAATAAATACACGCCCATCTTGAAAAATGACGATGCGATACTCTTCTAATTGGCAAGAGAGCAAATATGGATTCCGATCAACTTTCCCGTGGTTTTTCAATACTTTTTCTAACTCGTCAAAGTCGTAATGACTATTATGCGCCGGTCTAATTTGAACTGTATTTCTTCCGCATAACACAGCTGTCTTCGTTTGATTTTCGTATGATAAATAAGGATAAGTTCTATTTGTTCCGCACGAAGGACAGTCTTCTGTTTTGATTTTTCCTAGTTTGAGAGAATGATGTTGATTACTCCATATATCAAACATTAAAAAAGTTTTTCTAATTGCTGTATAATCTTCTACTAAAATTTTGAATGCTTCTGCTACTTGATACGCTGCGACGATTTGAACAGCTGGACTAATAATTCCAACTGTGTCACATGTCGCCCCTGTAACAGGAACACTTTTCAACACGCAATGTAAGCACGGTGTTTTCTTCGGAATAATTGTATAGCTCATGCCATAACTTCCGACACAAGAACCGTAAATCCAAGGGATATTGTATTTTTGTGATGTTTCATTAATCACGAACCGAATATCGAAATTATCTGTTGCATCAATAATGACATCGACACCACCTAGTAAAGCTTCCATATTATCTACTCTTGCATCCATTACAAGAGCTTGAATTTGCACGTCTGAATTAATTTGTTTGAGACGATTCTGCGCTGCAATTGCTTTTGGCAATTTTTCTATCGCATCTTGTTCAGCGTAAAGTTGTTGCCGCTGTAAATTGCTCCATTCTACGTAATCGCGATCAATAATCGTTAATTTCCCGATACCTGCACGTACAAACGCCTCTGCACTTGCACTTCCTAACGCACCTGCCCCTATTATTAATACATGCTTATTTCTAATCTTCTCTTGCCCTTCTTTTCCAATAGGAGTGAACAACTGTTGTCGTGAATACCGCTCTATCATGAGGTAACCTTCCTTTCATGTAAAAATCAGCTTCATATACTGTTATTTTTTCAATACATCTTCTTCGATAGCACTTTGTTTCTGATAACAAGAAAAATAAGCGAATCCAACAAATCCCGCTCCGCCAATTACATTTCCGATAAAGACAGGCACAAAGTTTTTCGCAAGATCCATCCACGTAAGGTGACCCGCAAAAATCACGGCTGAAATGACAAACATATTTGCTACTACTTGTTGAAATCCAATTACGACAAATGCCATAATCGGAATCCAAATTCCAACAATCTTCCCAATTAAATCGTTCGTTCCGTATGCTAACCAAATCGCAAGGCAAACGAGCCAGTTACAGCCAATTGCTAAAATTAACGTTCTCCCAAAAGATTCATGTAACTTATCTTGAGCTATCGCTATCGTTTTATTTAAATACGCTCCCTCAGTTAACCCGCCAAGATGACCGAAACAATACGCTACGAAAAGTGCACCTACAAAGTTAGTTAAAGTAATCCAGGCCCAATTGTGTAACACATGTTTCAATGAAATTTTCCGTGCATAAAGTGCCATAGACATTGACATCATATTTCCCGTAATTAATTCTCCTCCTGTTAACACAACTAGCATCAGTCCGATAGGAAAAACCGCTCCTCCTATAAAATTAACTAAACTTCCCCATTGCTCCGGTACATTACCGAGAACACGAATATTAAGTAAAAATCCTATCGAAATGAATGCTCCTCCTAAAAAACCAAGGATAAGCATAGCTGATAGCGGTTGCCTTACCTTTTGAACACCGGATTCAATCACAAGCGCAGCAATTTGTTCCGGTTTATGAAATGCCATAACCAATTCCTCCATTTTTCTCATCTAAAAAAAGCAGCACCAAAAACCCTTACCATCGTAAGGATTTTTGAATGCTGCTTAATCTCTCTGCATATCTCTTACAGAAATATCAATCATCATTTTTACTATACTCATAGAAAGTGTACAAAACTTGCACATTTCCCACTATTTACGTTAACAAAGAGAATCCATATTCATAGTAGTTTCTCAGCCACCGATATGAGACATTTCAATTTTCGGCATTATTTTTTTATTCGTATCGCTTAACCGTTCATCTGAATAACGGTCTGAACGATTATTCCAAATGTCACGAATAACATTAGTAATCTCCTCATCCGTATATCCAGTACGAAGTAATTCTTTAAGATCGTTTCCTTTAGAAGCAAACAAACAAGTATACAATTTCCCTTCTGCGGAAATACGTGCTCTTGTACATGATGAACAGAACGAATCTGTTACAGATGAAATAATTCCTATTTCTTCATCACTACCGATATAGCGATAACGTGTCGCAACTTCACCAAGATAGTTCGCTTCAATACGTTCAAGCGGCATAACTTTATGAATCATCTCTACTATTTCTTGCTTAGAAACTACTTCGCCTAATTCCCAGCCGTTAAAATTTCCGACATCCATATATTCAATGAACCGAAGGATATGCTTATTCTCTTTAAAGTACTCTGCCATCTGAACGATGTCTTGTTCATTTTTCCCTTTTTGAACAACCATGTTCATTTTAATTTTCATTCCGGCTTCCGCCGCAGCCTGTATTCCTGCAAGAACCGTTTTTACTTTACTTCTATTCCCATTTAAATAAGAAAATCTCTCTTCATTTAACGAGTCTAAACTAACTGTCACACGAGATAAACCCGCCTTATATAAATCTGGAGCAAACTTTTTAAGTAATGATCCATTTGTCGTTAAACCAATATCCTCTACTCCGTCAATTTCGTTTAACCGTTGTATGAGTTCAGGTAGGCCTTTTCGAAGTAAAGGCTCTCCCCCAGTAATGCGTAACTTTCTTACACCTAAAGAAACGAAAATACGTGTAATCCTTTCAATTTCATCAAAAGATAAAATTTTATCATTAGACAAAAAAGAATAATCACGACCAAATATTTCCTCCGGCATACAATATCGACAGCGAAAATTACAACGATCAGTAACAGAAATACGCAAGTCCTTTAAAGGACGATCCAATTTGTCTAATGTAACAGATTTCATATTTATTGCCTCGTTTCTACTTATTTATATTTACAATCCGCTCTGGATGCGTATATACATTTAAAGATTTATTACGAATGAAGCCTATTGTAGTAATCCCTAACTGCTCCGCTAGCTCTAATGCTAACTCAGTTGGAGCTGATTTTGACAATATTACTTCACAGCCAATTTTCGCAACTTTTAATAGAATTTCAGAAGAGATACGTCCGCTAAAAACAATAATTTTATCACCAATCGAAATGTTATTTTTTAAACAATAGCCGTAAATTTTATCTAAAGCGTTATGTCTTCCTATATCCATGCGGCTTAAAACAATTCCACTCACATCACATAAAGCTGCATTATGAACGCCGCCTGTATGTTGAAACGTAGACGCAGATTGCTGCATATCATTCATTAACCGAAAACAATCCTCGGCAGAGATTTCCACGCGAATATCCTTCATTTCTTTCGCAGTCAGCGCATCGTTCGCAAAAACAAACCCTTGCCTACTCATTCCACAGCACGAAGTAATATAACGTTTGTTTTGTATGTCACGATAATAAGGATTGATTTTCGTCGTTTTTACATGTACATAGCCTTCTTTTTCTTGCATCCATATTTCATCAATATCTTCATACTTTCGGATAATGCCTTCAGAGGCTAAAAAGCCAATTACCATATCTTCAATATACTCTGGAGTACTAACCATTGTAACAAATTCCTGGCCGTTAATTTTAACCGTAACAGGAAACTCTGTTACAATGCTATCCTCTATATATTTAAATTCCCCTTGCTCATATTTGAAAATTTTCCGTTCCACCTGAATCGATTTCACGATGAGCATCCTTCTCTCACGTTATATTTTTATCAAAAACAAACACGGAAACTGCAATATCTTCATCTACTTTCATATCAGAAAACAGATGAACTAACTTCGCACCAACAAGTTCTTCTAAATGTTCATGAGGATTAGCCACATACACTTCTTGAATCATTTTCGTTCGAGCCATATGAACCATTTCCGCCCCATCCGTAGTTCCCGAAATAAATTTCTCAGTAGGTGTTAAATTCCCATAAAGTGTTGCAATAGCCATGTTCTCGGTAAATACAGTATGAATTCTTTCCGGTCCTTTCCCGAACAACTCTTTTCGAAGCTTTCGGATCATATCATTAAATTCATGTACCATTTTTGACATACTCTCATTCCTTCCTAGTTATTCCATCACAACTATTTTAACAAAATGACCATTTCGCCTAAACTATTTAATAATGAGACGAAATGGATCACCTTTTACAATTATCTCAAGTACGCAAACAACATATGAAATACTATTATTGTTGCTTATCTATTCTTCTTTTAACCCTTTACCCATACCTTTTAAGAAATGAAGACCAAATCCGATAGCACGATTAATATCTGGGTCTTTCAGTACTTTCATAAGGTCTAATATTCCTACTTTTTTATTGCTTTGCAGATGCTGGTTTCCTTCATCCATACCTGTCAATACGCTACCTATAAGCTTTTTCGTAAGTTCCGGATCAAGTTCTGTTAAAGCTCCTGCAGCGCCCATCATATTATTAATTAAATTTGTAACTGGTTCACGGGTGACTTGACCTAGAACAATTTTTGCGATTGGTTCTTTCGCTTTCAGCATAGAATTTGCAGCTTCTAGCATCCCAATGTCATTTAGTTCACCTACTATATTAAACATTTGATTTAAAGCTTCTTCATTATTAGCTAGAAGTTCTTTTAAATCTTCGAGTTTTTGTTGTTTTCGTTCTTCCTCAGTTAGCTCCTGCTTTTGGATTGCTTGAATAGGTGCCGCCATATCCTTTTCTCCTCCCTATTTATCCCGCTATTTGCGGGCAGTAAGACCCCTACCTCAAAATTCAATGAAAGCCAAGAAGTTAGGTGGGGGTTGGGCTGCCCATAAAAGCCCGATTGGTGAAGGCTAATAATCAGTAGGGGATAAAGAACCCCCACCTGATTAAAGTTTCACTTTATCCGTTAAGTGTACGTATCCTGGACGAGCCCACTTGCGATTTACCTCAATGCCGTTTTGAGGATGACGCTTTTTATTACGCGGGTTCGTTTTTGGCATCGGATTTTCACCTTCTACTTGTAACACTTCCATACGCACTTTCGTTTGTTTATATGCAGGCGTATTCGTACGTTGATCGACCGCAGGACCTGTTAAGAAATTAATCGCCGTTTCATTGTCTGTCGAGTTCATCGGTAAATA
The DNA here is from genome assembly GCF_044909215.1 of Bacillus sp. RC252. Taxonomy (NCBI): domain Bacteria; kingdom Bacillati; phylum Bacillota; class Bacilli; order Caryophanales; family Bacillaceae; genus Bacillus; species Bacillus sp. RC252. The sequence goes on from NZ_JBIYDV010000005.1 coordinate 211,005, forward strand.
CAGCTCATTCGCTTTTACACGATCCGTTACGAGTGCACGTAATTTAAGTGCTCCGAATGGAGAAACAAGACGTACTAACGAACCAGTTTTCACTCCACGTTCCCTTGCTAACTCTGGAGAAACTTCAACGAAAACACCTGGTACTTTCGATTGAATACCAGTTGATTTATTTGTCATGTTCCCTTCATGGAAATGTTCAAGCATACGACCGTTATTAATGTGAAGATCGTATTCTGCTGGGAATGCAGCAGGACGTACCCAATCAGCTATCGCAAAACGAGCTTTTTTGTCCGGGAAGTTAAATCCATCTTTAAATAGCAGCGGCGTATTCGTTCCATCAAAACTTCCCCAGTGGAAACTGTTCCACCCTTCAAGCACTTCATAGTTTGCGTGTGCGAATAGTGGTGATAAGCTTGCCATTTCAGCAAAGATTTCACTTGGATGATTATAATTCCAGTTTGCGCCTAACTTATTAGCAATTGCCTGCACGATCCACCAGTCTGGTTTCGCATCTCCTAGCGTTGGAAGCACTTGATATAATCTTTGTACACGACGCTCAGTATTTGTAAAAGTACCTTCTTTCTCAAGAGATGGCGCTGCTGGTAATACTACATCAGCGTATTGAGCTGTTTTAGAAAGGAACACATCTTGAACGACAAAGAATTCAAGGCTTGATAACACTTCATGTACGTGATTTGCGTTAGAGTCTACAAGAGCCATATCTTCTCCAACAAGATACATAGCTTTCATTTTCCCTTCATCAATTGCGTGAAGCATTTCAATGTTATTAAGACCTGGTTTGTTATCAATTTTTACTCCGTAAGCTATTTCAAATTTCGCACGTTCTACATCGTCAGTAACGTGCTGATATCCTGGAAGCCAGCCTGGAAGTGTCCCCATATCACAAGCACCTTGTACGTTATTATGACCTCGAAGCGGGTATGCTCCAGCACCTGGACGACGATAGTTTCCTGTTGCAAGAAGTAAGTTTGAAATTGCAGCGGAAGTATCTGAACCACCAGTATTTTGCGTTACCCCCATTCCCCAAAGAATACACGTACCATCTGCATCACGAATCATTTCTGCCATTTTAACGAGCGTTTCTTTTGAAATACCTGTAATCTCTTCTGCATATTCAAGCGTATATTCCGCGAGACTATCTTTGAAATCATCAAAGAAGTTTACATTCTCATCGATGAACTGCTGATCGTGCCAACCTTGATCAATCATATATTTCGTAACAGCCATTAACCATACTTGGTCCGTTCCTTGCTTTGGACTAATAAAGATATCCGAACGCTCTGCCATTTCAGTTTTACGAAGATCTGCAACAATTAGTTTTTGACCGTGAAGTTTATGCGCACGTTTCACACGAGTTGCTAATACTGGGTGACCTTCTGTTGGATTACAACCAACGATAATAACAAGACCCGATTGTGCGATATCTTTAATCGTCCCTGCATCTCCGCCCATACCAATTGTACGGAACAATCCATCTGTCGCTGGTGATTGACAATAACGTGAGCAGTTATCAACGTTATTCGTTTCGAACACTTGACGCGCTAACTTTTGAATAACATAATTATCTTCATTCGTAATTTTAGAAGAAGAAATAAAGCCGATAGAGCCTTTACCGTACTTTTCTTTAATAGAGCCCAATTTATTCGCCACTACATGAAGCGCTTCTTCCCAAGTCGATTCAATGAACACTCCATTTTTACGAATTAAAGGTTTCGTAAGTCGTTTTTCAGAATTAACGAAATCCCAACCGAATTTTCCTTTTACACAAGTAGAAATTGCATTAACTGGTGCCTCAGAAGTTGGTTGCACCTTTAAAATTTTGCGCCCTTTCGTCCATACTTCAAATGAACAACCTACACCACAAAACGTACATACTGTTTTCGTCTTCTTCGTACGAGTGTCGCGCATCGCAGCTTCTACTTCTGACACAGCGAAAATACCGCTATATCCAGGTTCAACCTCTTTAATAAGATCGACCATAGGTTCAAGAATATCCGGCTTCAGCCCAGTCATAAATCCAGCTTCACCGAGCATCGATTTCTCCATTAAAGCATTACAAGGACAAATCGTTACACATTGACCGCAGCTTACACATGAAGAATCGTTAATATCTACTCCTTCATCCCAAATAACACGTGGGCGCTCTGCCTCCCAATCAATAGATAACGTTTCATTAACTTGTAAGTTTTGACACACCTCTACACATTGACCGCACGCGATACATTGATTCGGATCATAGCGATAAAATGGATGAGACATATCAACTTCGCTTGCATCAACTTTTGGCTCATAAGGATATTTTTGATGCTCAATTCCCATTAATTCTGCCGTATTATGCAGTTTACAATTCCCGTTATTGTTGTCACAAACCGTACAGTAAAGTAAATGATTTTCTAGTAAACGGTCCATCGCCTCATATTGTGCTGCCTTTGCACTAGTAGAGGACAGCTCAATATTCATACCGCTCGTCACTACAGTAGAACAGGATCGCACAAGCTTTCCGTTAACTTCTACAATACAAGTATCACACGTTTGAATAGGATCCACTTCCGGCACATAACAAATTTGTGGATGTTCAATTCCGTTCTCATTAATAATGCCCAGTATAGTTGAACCAGGCTCAGCATTATACTCTTTGCCGTTAATTGTAATATGAACCATGCTGTCGTTCATGGTTACTCCCCCTTTTTGAGAATAAAAAAACTCCACCACGAAAATATACGCACCACATTTTTGGCACGTTATCATCATGGTGGAGTAGTTTATTAGCACATCTTGCTAAAATACCAATCCATTTATTCATAAATAAAATGATAGATTCATAACAGGTCATATCACGATTCCATCTTTAACACTGTAATTATAGCGTTAAATCGAAAAATACACAATATAATTATCATTACAAAGGACAAAGCACATAATGCTCTGACCTTTGTATTACATTTTAGGATTATTCTGAGATGACTTACTTCCCGGTGCAAACCAACCAATTAGTGCGATGGCAACTAATACTCCGTAGAAGATTAAAGTCCAAGTTGTACTGTGTGGAAAATCATGATCTAAAATACCTATATCCTCATGGGCAAGTGTAATTACAGCTAGTTTGACACCGACCCAGGCAACAATTGCATATGCTGTTGTTTCTAGTGCTGGACGTTTCTCCAGTAATTGTACAAACCAAGTTGCCGCAAATTTAATTAAAATAAGTCCAGCTATCCCTCCAAGAAGTACAACAATGAACTGTCCTCCATCCATACCTCCGAAATCGTCAAGCGGAGAATCCGGAAGCCCCAGAGCAAGAGCAACTGCGGCTAAGATTGAATCAATCGCAAAGGCAAGGTCAGCTAATGCAATCTTTCCTACTGTGAACCAGTAGCTTTTTCCTGCTGCTTCCTTTTCATCTTCCTTGTGAATATTTTGATTATTTTTTCCGAATTGCGCCTGAATGACATGCTTTAATCCTAAGTAAAGAAGATAAGCTGCTCCTATCGCCTGTATTTGCCAAACATTTGCAATAAATGATATAGCAAAAAGGGCTGCGAATCGAAAAACAAAGGCCATAATAATTCCGTAATTTATAGCTCTTTTTTTCTCTTCTTCGGGTAAATGCTTGGCTATAACTGCTAGTACAAGGGCATTGTCAGCCGATAACAATCCTTCTAATCCGATTAAAATTAACAATGCCCAAGCATACTCTAGCCATATTGAATCCATCCGCTTCTCTCCTTTCTAAAACTAAAATCAGATAAGGTCTTTGCTCATTAGAATTTCCTATTAAGCCAAATTAAATGCTAAAACATTTTGACAGTTACTTTGCTGTCCTCTATTTGTTATAATTTCAACAAAAAACAAATCTAGATTGTGGTTTTCTTAGAAAAGGTGACGCGACATTGTGCTTAAAAACTTGATGAATTCATCTTCACTTACAGGTTTACTGTAGTAATAGCCCTGAATTAGATAACATGCATTACGTTGTAACACTGTTAATTGTTCCTTCGTTTCTACCCCTTCTGCGATCACTTTCATGTTTAAAGTATGTGCTAGTGAAATAATGGTATGAATAATTTCATTTCCATCAGTAGAATTTCCGATCCTATTAACAAATTCTCTTGGAATTTTTAAGGTATCAATTGGATACAAAGGGAGATATGCTAATGAAGAATACCCTGTGCCAAAATCGTCAATTGATAAATGTACACCATATGATTTTAATGCTTTTAACTTCGATAAGGTTTCTTTTTCGTCTACCATTGCTATCCGCTCAGTTAATTCTAAATCAATCGAACTAGCAGGTACCCCTACTTCTTCTATGGTAGATATGATTGCTTGAACAAAATCTTTCTGTTCAAACTCTATAGCAGATAAATTTATCCCCATTTTTAGATTTACATAGCCTGCAGAATGCCACTTTTTCAGTTGTCGACACGCTTCCTGTAACGTCCATTTCCCAATTGGAATAATTTGCGACGTTTCTTCCGCGATAGGTATAAATTCAAAAGGAGAAATAAGTCCCAGTTCTGGATGTTGCCAACGAATTAAAGCCTCTGCACCAATAACCATACCAGTCTTACTGTCAGCTTGTGGTTGATATAATAAAAACAACTCATTATTTTCTAATGCCTTCGGTAAATCCTGTTCTAATCGTAATCGTCTTGTTATTTTTTTTGATAATGTCTCGTCATACATGCAAACAGCATTATTACCTTTTTCCTTTGCACTATACATAGCAATATCAGCATGTTGTAAAAGTGTAGTAGTATTTATTCCTCCAAACGGATACACTGCTATTCCTATACTAAGAGATAAGTAAAAGCTATGCTGATTTACTACAAATGCTTCTTCAGTTATACGAAATAGAGTTTCACACAAATCCAATAGCTGTTGCTCTGTATGGTTATGGACTATGATCGCAAACTCATCTCCCCCTATTCTCGCTAGATGAATAGCCGGTAACAGACATGTCCTAAAACGTTTAGCAACTTCTTTTAAAACACTGTCACCAATTGAATGTCCCAGTGTATCGTTAATGGTCTTAAAACGATTTAAATCTATATACAAGATTCCAAATTCACCCTGCGTTTTTCGTGCACGCTCAATGGATTTTTCTAATTCTTTTTGGAAGAATATTCGATTTCCAATCTCCGTCACTGTATCGTGGAATGCTAGATAGTTTATCTCATCTTGTTGTTTCTTCATTCTCGTAATGTCTTTTACCATTACATAACTCCCAAAAGTTTGTCCTTCTATCATAATAGGAACAATGGTGACGTACCAAAAATGAATGTCCTTCTCATTATTATTTTTCACACGTAATTGTAACGAAGCCGAACTGCATCGTTTCCCTTCCTGTAGAGCTGCTTCCAATTCAGATCTATCTTCGTCTAAAAAAATCGAGAAGCACTCTTTACCTATTAATTCATCACTGTTTTTTCCTAATAACATACTTCCAGCCTGGTTTATATTTAACACAGTACCATTTGAATTAATCGTTAAAATAGGATCTGGATGATACTCATATAATGACTTAAATCTCTCTTGATTTTTGACCAAGTCATTGGATTTGTTTATTAAATCTTCTGTTCTTTGAGATACTTTTTGTTCTAATTGATTATTAAACACTTTTAACATTTCGGTTAAATCGCTGTTTTGCATTCGTACGATAGTATGACGAATCAGCACAAATACAAATGCAATACAATTCCCAGTAATAAGTGTAGCCGAGGAAGTTTGCTCTTTTAAAGTAAAGCCAATTAATACCGCAACTGCAAGATAAGGAAATATAACAAGAAGTTTCTTCCCAAATGTGGGATCGATAATGAAATAATTCCTTCTAGAAGATGCATTCTTTGAGATCGAAGCAGCAATAGCGATAAATAATAGGAAAACTCTATACAAACACCTTAATAATATAAGTGAACGATCTGACAAATCATCTTGTAAGTAAAAATACAAGTAGTCCGTAATAGCCAATCCAGTTAATACGAGAATAAAAATAAATAATTTACTTTTCGCATTAAAAATAGCTGGTCGAAAGATTAGACTAACTCCTAATAAAAGAAGTAATAAATCTATAATCGGAAAAATAAATGAGAGAAAAACATCTCCAATTGATAAGAATAAGATATTTGCAGAAGGTTTATTAAACAGGTACCACTCTAATGTAAAAATGGCAGTAACAACAATACATAAATCACAAATTAAATACGCTTTTTCCCACTTGTTACATTCCATAATGATTTTATAAAAGAATGCAAAGAGAAAGAAGAATAAGAAAAACAACAAAAACACATCAGAGATATTAAAATTTTGTATCGGTAATTCTACATTAAGTACTTGAAAAGCGGATATAAAATTCCCGATCAAGAAACACCCTATTGCAATAGTAATGCAAACCCAGAATACTCCTAACTTAATTTTTCCGGATAATATAGAATAAAGTAATGAGATAAATACAGTAGTTTCAACAACTAAGGATGATAGTCGGATATTAAAATCTGATACAAAATAATGATTCGGAAAAACAAATAAAAATATAAAACAAAAGCTTATATAGAATATTAGAGCTATTGTTAATAAGATAAATTGCAAATGTGAATGTTTAAGCAATATATTCACCTTCTTAAGTCTTTCATCATTTTTAAAAAATTTGTTTCTAATTATTATTCATATTATGACCATTTCAAAAGATTTCTTTCAAAATAAAGCAGCCTTACATTACACCTGCAAATATTTAACAATTCCATAACAGGAATTACAAAAAAATATGAACAGCTATGTCCTTAACACTATCAATTATTGTTATACGAACTATTTATGTAACAAGTTTATTTAATAGCTAATTAGTTCAAAGAATGTTTTCTTTGAACTAATTGTATACTGCCCATCTGAATCATATAACTTAACTATTTTTAAATTAAAATTTCACGTAAAAATAATGAATGTAGGTGTATGCCCCTATCTATTTATCTTTTTTTCTTCATAACTTCTATAGTATTCATTAAGTACGCTAACTTAAACACCGATTTATTTATAATCCTTAATAAGTCGGTGCTAGTATACACTATAAAACTAAAACACATTTCAAATAACAAAACTATACTTTAGCAATTTATAAATTTCATATTCCTAGAATTACTAAACTTTCTTTTACCTATTACAATCTATATTCAGATACATTATTTCCTTTCCATTCATAATAATCTAAAACCCCTTCATAAATGGCTTCTGCTGCAATCTGTCTGCCGTTTGCCGTAGATAGTTTACTGTAATCGATACCATTATCTATAAAAGCCAGTTCCGTTAACACAGCTGGCATGTCGTTTTCTCTTATAACATGAAGATCTCCGTGTTTAACGCCTCTATCACGTGTTTGAAGAGCCTCTACTAAACGTGTTTGAATTTTTTCCGCTAACACACGACTTTCTTCCACATGAGGATTTGTTTTTTCGGATTCAGAAGATTTATAGTAGTATGTTTCTGTCCCTTTTGCATTACCATTAAAAGCATTTGCATGAATGCTTTTAATGATATCCCCCTCATTTTGCTTAGCAAATTTAACACGTTCCTGTAAAGAGCTTTTTTGGTCATGTCCAGGTCTAGTATCAGATTCACGAGTTAGTAAAACTGTAAATGGTGTATGTTTTTCGAGCAATTGTTGTAGGCGTAAGGAAGTGTCTAATACGATTTTACTTTCAGGCAATCCTTTTGTGGACTTTCCGGGATCTGCACCACCATGTCCAGGATCAATAATGATTGTTTTACTTTCTAAAGGGTTTTTCGGACTGTATTGAAGGGTATCTGTTTTGGCAGTAAGTTGTGCGGCTTCTGCACGTGTTATGAATTTATTTGGTTGCCAACCATTATCAGTACCAACAGAAATCTTTAAATCAATTAAAATATTGGCAAATTTTTCACCCCAATGTCCTTTTAAATCATCAAATTTACTTTGCCCATTACTATTTGTTCTATCTTGTAGCTTATATGCATTTACTAACATTGTTGCCATTGCAGCACGAGTAACTTTTCCAGAAGGATTAAATATTCCATTTCCTTCACCTTTAATTATTCCTGCTTTTTCAGCAGCAGCAATATACGGCGTTCCCCAGTGGTTTTGTGAATCTGTAAAAGATGGTTTTGCATTTAAGTCAATATGTATACCAAGGGCCTTTGTCATAATTGTTGCCGCAGAAGCCCTATCTAATGTATCACTTGAACCAAAAGTTCCATCTGGATAACCACTCAATACTTTTTTATCAACTAAATAATTAACGGATTTGTCAGCCCATGCAGGAACATCTTGGAATTTATGAGTATTTGCAAATGCACTAGATGAGTAGGATAGTAGACTTCCAGCAAGAATTCCTGTAGCAATTAATTTTTTCTTCAAAATTTAGCACCTCTAAAAAATTATTACAAGTTGGTAAATATATCATTTATAGTTAATCTTTAAATAATACGACCTAGAATAAAGAATAGATTAAATCCGCATTATCCCTATATTAAAGATATTAAATACAAATCGAACTATTATTCCGAACAGAATCCTGAGACATACACTTATAGATAGAAAATATTAAATATATTCACCAACGTCGTGTAACCAGTATAGTTACTCGTATGTACGAGTGTCAATTAAAAAAACCTTACATTTTTGTAAGATAACCATGTTAATAATGTAGTAAGTAATTATTATATAATGTGAATAATTACTCGGTATAATAAAATAGTAATCTTATATTTTAAACAAATATTGATTATCTTGGTAGGCAAATAACTTATAACAGCCACCTTTTTGGCCATGCTTTGGAATCCTACTTTACTCTTCAATTCTCCGTATTAAAAGTTGGTTGATGAAATGTAATAACAACTGTACGATTATACAACTTATTCACCTCAATTAAATCAGTTAAATCTTGATGAAGAGTCGGTTTATCTTTAAAATCATTATGTATTAAGTCCTTTCACAGTGACAATACGCATATTCCTAGTATTTTTCTGATCGTAATACTACAAAGTAAGACCTAGCTCCTTCCTTTTGTACAAATTTTTGATTTACTAAAATTAATTGTAACTTTTCCTCTGTCCGAAACGATTCCATACAAAACAAAAGGGAAATACATATACACTATGTATCTCCCTTTTATTTTGTACCCAATTTTTTTATTGTGTTACGGTCATAACTTGTCCACTACGGTCAACCATAATTTTCATTTTTCCGTCTTGAGCGTTATATAACCCTAGCTTATGTAGATCTTGTTTGCATTCTTTTACGAAGTAAGGCAATGTACGAATTTGATCGATATCAGAGCTCGTAATAAAATGAATTAAATGATGCGTCATCTCTTTAATATCATGAACGAGTTCTTCCTTCTCTCGTTTTAATCTTTCATTTTCAGCTCGTAATGAATGTAATTCACCTTCAAGACCACGTGCATTCTTTTCATCTTTTGAACGCTCTGCTGCCATACTGGAAAGCTTATAGATTCCCTCCATGAACTGATGCAATTCGTGTTCTTTCTTGTCACTACATTGACTAATTGTTTCAAAGTTATCCACGATGCCAGATATAACTGTTACGAGGCTTTTTTCATCATCTTCATTTCGAACGTCTTCAATTACTTCCTGCTTACTTTCTTGTTTTTTCTCAGCAATTGTCTCTTTTACAGGTGCATATTTACGTTTTCGCCCCGGCTTTTGTTTTTCAATATTTTCAAACGGGATTTCTTGTTTTTTTAATTTATAATACGTGTTTTGCAATTGGCTTTCCGTTTTCGGAAAAAGATTCAGTTCATTTTTACTAACATATTTTGAAATATTTGCGATGTTTAAGCCGTGACGTTGACAAAATTGATACACTTCATACAATAATTCTAGTTCAGACTTCAACCAAGTAATCGCTGATTTTTCATATTCTCGCATACCGCCATTTTTTTCTATATCTATTTGAAATAATACCATTCTATTATATAAATCGATTAGCTCTTCATACCCGATTTGGAATTGTTTCTCTATTTTTTTAAATTCCGCCTCTAATTTCATATCGTTCGTTTTATTATTTGACATGTTTTGTAAAAGACTTAATACATTGATTGCTGTGTGGTGATACATAATATGTGTCACTCCCCCTCATCCTTTCACAATTCTCATCTGACTCCCATGTCTTTTAAGAAAATAGAAATTTCCACATATCCATATTATAACATTTCGAAATTGTCTGTCAAATAATTAACATACAAAAAGGTATAAAAAGTATCGAAATAAAAAATGATTTTTAACAAATATGAAAAATTAAAAAATAGCTAAGCAAAATATTATATCAGAAAAATTCTACTTAATTATATTATATGGTATTCCTAATATATTTTCACCGAAAAAGTTTGCGCCACCACGAAATCTTATAGATGAAATAATTGAACATCATGTAAAAAAACCCTCACCTTTATAGTAAAGGTGAGGGTTTTACACAACGCTAACTAATTAACCGAAAGAATGACCATTATTACCACGGTGGCTACAGAAAAACAAAAATATCTCAGAAACACTCTACCTTTCTGTCTTTACACACATGGCTGGCTCCTCTCTTCCAACTAAAAGAAGCTTTATAGTACTAACTTATCAACTAGCCCGATTAATTCTTGGATATCTGGCTTACTTACTTGAGCATTCGCTCCTACCGCTTCACCTTTATGGAATAATTCATTTGTAATTAATGAAGAGAAAATAATGACTGGTAATTGATTCATTACTTCACTATCTTTAATTACTTTCGTTAAATGGTGTCCATCCATTTTCGGCATTTCAATATCTGTAATAAGCAGGTGAATATGTTCATACATTTTTTCACCTTGCTCTTTTGCTAATTTTTCAATTTGAGCTAATGCTTCTGCACCATTGCTGAAGAAGTTCATTTTCGTATATCCAGCTGATGATAATGTTTCTTCTAGTATTTGACGAAGCATCGCTGAATCTTCTGCAATATAAATAACTTTTTCAGCTCGATCTGTTTTTTGCTCTAATCCTGCAAGTGATTTATTGTCATAACCAGTACCGCTAATTTCACATACAATTTTTTCATAATCTAATAATAAGATGATTTTCCCATCTAGTTTTACAATACCAGATGTCGTTTCTTCTAGTCCCATAGATAATGAAGCTGGTTCATCAATTTGTTCCCATGAAATACGTTGAATACGATGCACTTCATCAACACGGAAAATAACTTTCATTTGGTTTAATTCTGAAATGATAAATTTCGTTTGATCAAGTGGTTTTATAGATTTTAAATTAAGAGCCGTTGCTAAGTTAATAACAGGTAAAATTTCACCACGTACTTGAACAACACCTTCAACTGCATGATGAGCTTCTGGCACAGTTGTAACAGGGAATGGATTAATAATTTCACGCACTTTCATTACATTAATACTAAATAAATTTTCACCAACAGTGTACGTTACGATTTCTAATTCGTTTGTTCCGCTTTCTAATAAAATACTTTGTGCTTGTGACATAAAGGTGTCGCTCCCCTTCCATTAATTCCGTATATTTAATTATTAAGCTTTATTAAAACCAAAAAGTCAACTACCTATATGAAAAATATAGATAGTTGAGTGATCCTCACAGTTTTAAAGTAGAAATACTACCGGTAAAACTTAATCTTGTATAAACGAAGCAAGTGCCTCTAGTAACACTTCTTGTGCTCCTACAATTTCTGTCGGCATTGCTTCCCATTTTTTCGAAAGCTCCGTTTCCACTCTTATTCTTAGCTCCGGATTCATTTCTTCTAGCACGTATTCTTTCGTTGCTATATCAACATCAAGTAGCGCAAGTGCATATAACTCCGGATCGTTTATTTTTTTAAATACTTGTTTCAATACCGCCGGTGCTATATGTTTTAACTTTTCAATGTGAATTTCCTTATCAGAAAATAGTAACTCATATTGAATATACGTAACATTTTCTTTAATAACTTTAAAATAGCAATTATTTTTTTTATCATTTACAAAATAACCGTTCGGATCTGCAATAATACTCTCTACTTGACGTATTAAATTAGGTAAACTACTCGCCGCCATTACAGTACGTTGCTCAATCTCACTTGGCGAAATGAATGTAACGCGATACTTATTCTGCGCCATCCTCCTCACCTCTCCTTTTATATAAACTTAGTCTAATTGTACAATATAGCACAACTATCTTAAATTAATCTAACTCTATTTCAAATCATTGCTCCTAGAATCAGAGAAATCCTCTCTCCAAAAAGTGAAGAGGCACCACCTAAAAACTTGGATTACAGCCTCTCCAACTACCTTAGAACTACTCCATATCTCTACAACATGCGAGCCACTCATAAGCACTGTCGCTACTACAATCCGGTGAGCCTAACAATCTCATTCATGGCTCCCAGCCTCTTCAACTAACCTAGAACCACTCCATATGCACTGACCGCTACTAAACATCGCTGGGCCCTCTCTCAAAACCTAAAAGAAAGCTTTTAAGCCCCTTTCAACAACTCAATGTTATTGAACCAAAAAGCAAGCTGCTGATCCGTAATATCCGGCAACATAACGAAAAACTCACGGCACTTCATCTCATCTTTAAACAGTTGATACTTCCAAACACCACTACTACCAATACTTACGAAGTAAAACTCGTGTATACGGCCAATGATTGCTTGTTTTTCACCAAACGAATATGGAGGCACTTGTTTGATTTCAAATTGATCTGGTAAATATACATGCTCTTCTCGTTCTATTTTTAACATTTGCTCAGCAAGCTCACGTTTATTTTCGAAAAAAGGCAATTGTAAAATTCGCTCTTGTCTTGTCATACGAATATAAAACCCTTCCTACTACGTTACAATTTTTCTTTACGATTTATTATCGAATTAAGTTCACAACTTCATTTAATACTTCATCTGAAATTTTGATTACTTTCGCATTTCCTTGGAATCCGCGTTGGTATAACATTAAATCAACGAATTCTACAGATAAATCTACGTTTGCACCTTCTTGTGCACTACCGCGTACTTTTCCTGCACCATTTTGACCAGATACACCCATTGCTAAAATACCAGTTGTATTTGTCGCTGTGTAGTTACCATTACCATTTTTCATTAAGCCGCCTTCGTTCGGGAACATCGCAACAGCTAATTGACCCGCAGCTTTCATACTTCCATCAGAATATTTTACCATCACATATCCACCGTCAGCAATAAAGCAATCTTTAACAGTCGCTGCTGCTCTACCATCTACGTCTGTTACTGCTAATGTTTTCTCTGTCGGATGGTTTGTTAATTTACTAAAATCTAAATTTACTGTTCCGCCATTAAATGGAATAGACGCTCCAGGGTTTTGCTGATTTGGCTTTCCTACCGCATCGAATGTTACATCACCGCCTGCGCCTTGAACCTCTTTAAACTCTGTTTCTTTTTTCGAGTCGTTACGCATATGTACTGTATATTTATAATTATGTTCACTAGTTTGTGTAAATTCTACACGCATTGTCCATGTATTACCGGCATCATCGTATGCAGGCAATTCTTGCGTAATCTGTTTTGCATCGGCTGGAATATTCCCTCCAACGACTCCTTTTGACGTTCGAATACCACCGATTGCTGATCCCATTGGAATTTGCAACGGTCCTGGAATACCAGATAAATCAACTTCACCAGTTGCTGCATTTGCAGGATATGCAAATACATATTGCCCTTCTGTATTCGTAATATAGTAATCTGAAGATATTCCAAATGTACCTTTACGCGTAAATTCCGTGTTGCCGCCTTTTGAATCGCCAACCACGAAGAAACCATTACCTTCCATTGCTGCTTGTGTTTTACCACCAGTTAGCGTAATTGTACCATCGCTATAATCCGTAACTGTTCCGCTCATTTTCACACCGTTACCGATACTTTTCGGGTTCGTCCCTGCGTATTTATCGTCGCCTTTTGAACCAATTGAATTGTTATACAGTAAATCATCAAACATTGCTTTTTGTTTTTTATAACCAACTGTTTGTGCATTGGCAATATTATTTGAAGTTACACTTAATGCATTTTGTGTTGCATTCATCCCTGTAATACTTGTATATAACGCTTTAATCATAACGTATGTACACTCCTTATGAATTTGTAGTTTTTACTTCTTCAGTTACTTTTTGATCGTCTTTCTTTGCATCTTCTGGATTCGTTTCTCCAATCGGTTTATCAGACACCCTCTCAACAAAGCGAAGAGATACAATCTTATTATCAATAACGAGCTGTACATCATTATTTTCCGCAAGGCGAACTGTCTCTACTTGACCAGTTACTTTTTTACCGTCACCGTCGATCCCTCTTACGTATTTCCCTAAAAACTTCATTCCGCCATCAAGCGCTGTCGAATACATCGTCGTTCTTAAAGAATCAACTGCTTTTGTCATATTTTGCACTTGTTCCATAAGAGATAACTGCGCTGTCTGATTCATCATTTGATTCATATCCATCGCATTGAATGGATCTTGGTGCTGGAAACTTGATAAAAATAATTTTAGAAAATCATCTTTCCCCATTACACCAGGAGTCTTTTGCTCTCCTGCTGAAACTCCATTTGTTTGTTGAACTGGCGATTGTACACCGTTAACAGGTACATAACTTTTTTGCGCTCCTGCTTGTAACGGAATATGATTTGTACTCGTTGTATTTAATCCAACTGTTGGCACGCTTTATTCCTCCAATAATCCCGCAAATTCTTTTGACTGTTGTTTCTCATGTTTCGTATTTGCTAATTTTTGTTTTTGCCTTTGTTCTTGTTCTCGCTGTTCTTTACGTTGTTCATCTTTTTCTGAATAACTTATTTGAATATTAATTTCTTTTTCTTTTAATTTTAGCTTCAATTCGTCAAAAATTATTTCAACACGCTTTTTCGCATCGTGTTTTTCCATTTCTACATGGACTTCAATTTGATCTCCATGCTTTTTCATAAATACAGTTAATGAACCAAGTTTCTCTGGATTTAGCTGGAATAAAACACGTTCTTGTTTCACTACAAACTTTTGCAGAGCCTCTACTTGTGCTTCCATTTTCTTGCCTAAGTCAGGTAATGTAACCTTCTCAGCTCCACTATTTTGTTTTCCTATTTGGTCAGTACCCGTTGCTTTATTTAATAACTCAGCTCCGGCCGAACTTGAGTCATTTAACTGATCGACTTTTGGTAACTCTACCTTCACATCATCGCTCTCTGCTTTCGGGAGTTCTACTTCCTTAGACTCCTCTTGTTTCTTTGCAATATTACAAGTTTCTGATTCTACGACTTTTAATACTTGCAACGTCTGCTCTGGCATCGTCACCTTGTCTAGCGCCATTTGCATTGTATCTTCTAAACATATGGCATTTTTAATATTCATGTTAGAAAAAAGCTCTTGTAATTGCTGTAATTCAGCTGCGGGCAATTCGTTCAGTTTAATATTTCCGTATTCTTTATATAACGCCTGTATTTTTTGTATGTATTGATATAACAATTCTGGCTGCACACGCAATTGCTCAATTGCAACCATCTGCTCAGATACAGCTAACAATAACTGTTCTGTCTCTTTCTTTTCTTCTTTCTTTACAATCGGCTCTTCTTTCGTTACCGTTTTTTTTGCGAGAATATATTCTTTCTTCTCTTCTTCTGGTGCTTCTTCTCGTTTCGTTTTCTCCGTTTTCGGCTGTTTTTTATTTTCAATTCTCATTGTATTATCGAATGAAGAATTTTCATTTTTCGATTGTACTTCTAGCCCTTTTTCTTTTTGCGGAGGTAAACTTTGCTGCACCGGTAATACAAACTGTATCACTACATCCACCTCATCCGTTCATACACATTTTTAAATCAAGAAGCATTTTTTCTTCCAGCTTTTCTTTTACTTTCGCAAGCTTCTTACAATCTTCTTCATACATTTCATCAATGACACGTTCTTTTTCTTTTATTTGCTCTAAAAAGCTTTCATTTTTTTGAATAAAACCTTCTGTTTTTTTAATTTTTCGATTCCATTCTTCTATTCTTTCAGGTGAAAATGTATGTGATGAAAGCATACCAGCCATAATACGTTGTCCCGTTTGTACAACCTTATTGCGTGATTTCACAACATATAGATCATATTCTTTTTTTTGTTCTATTTTTCTTTTTTCAGCTGTTAGTTCGTACACTTCTTTCAAGATATGTTCTTTCTCTTGATTAATCTGCAATTTAATCGTGTCGTACTGCTGCTTATCCACCCGTTTTCATAGCCCCTTCCTATTATAACGTTACCTTTTTCTATTATATAGTTTTTTTACAAAAAAATCTGTGAAATATTAAAATCAAAAAAATAAGACCTCAAAGGGCGAGATCTTATACAATATGGTGCATCGCTTGGACAACATCTTCAAACTGAAAACTATCCGTTCGACCTTGTTTTAAAAACGTATTTATAGCTTCTACTTTATTTTTACATTCAAAAATATAAGCATTTTCTTCATTCTCTTGAATTGTTCCAAGTTTAAAATACAATTCATTCTCTTTATAAATAGATAGAATTTTTCTCATTTCATTTGCAAGTTGCCAATGATTCGGCGATACGATTTCTTCCATAATCCTACTTACCGAATCTAATACCGAAATGGCAGGGTAATGACTAAGAGTTGCGAGCTCACGTTTTAATACAATATGTCCATCTAAAATACCACGAGCTAAATCTGGTACAGGACCATTTAAATCATCACCATCAACTAACACTGTATAAATACCTGTTATTGACCCTTTTTGCGTTTTTCCTGATCGTTCTAATAACTTTTTCATATAACTTTCCATTAACAGTGTTTTACCACCGATCGGTAATTCCTTTACCGCAATATCAACACTTCGGCGTGCATCAGCAAAACGAGTAACAGAATCCATCATAAGTAATACGTTATTACCTTGGTCACGGAAATATTCAGCAATAGATGTTGCAAGCTTAGCCGCACGAAGTTGCATAAGGTGACTTTCATCTGACGTTGCTACAACAACGACACTTTTTTTCATACCTTCTTCGCCTAATTCTTTTCGAATAAAGTCTTTTACTTCTCGGCCACGTTCTCCTACTAAACTAATAACGTTAATATCAGCTTTTGCGTTTTTCGCAATCATTCCAAGCAAGGTAGATTTACCAACACCCGATCCTGCGAAAATACCAATCTTTTGACCAATCCCAATCGTTAACATGGAATCAATCGATTTAATTCCCGTTTCAAATACTTCTGTAATTTCTTCACGCTCAAATGCATGAATCGGCGGTGCATCTAATTTTATTTTTTGTAGTGGAATGTTTTCAGTGTTCTCATTTAACACTTCACCATTCGCACTTAACACTTTCCCAAGTAAATGATTACCACGAGGTACAACAACATCTTCTTCAATTAATGTAACTGCATCTCCGTAACATACTTTTTCTGTCTGTCCAAATGGAAGTAGCATATTATTTTCTTTTTCAATCGCAATTACTTCACATAAGACACTATGTTCTCCAACGAGACAAACATCTCCAATCTTTGCTTTCGGACCTTTCGCTACAAAAAACTGCTCTTGTACACTATGAACTTTGCCAACTTTCGTATAAAACGGTGTTTCAATAAATGTATTCCATTTATTATGTTCATTCATTAGCTCGTTGTTCATACATTTTGCTCCTCAAACAACTTCTCTTCTTCCCACTTATGACGAAGCTTCGCAAATATAGGCGCAAATTTAAACTCAAAAAACTCTTTCTCTTCTTCCAGAACAAATTCGCCAAACTGTAAAGAAAAATCATACTTCCATTCTACTAATTGTAGTAGCCAATACTCTTTCGTATTTTCTTTCTCTTCTTGTATACGTTCAAATGTTTCTGGATGAACCGTTATAATTAATTTTTCAAATGAAGTAGGCAATGTTTGCACGATGCCTGTTAAAATCGGCAAAACGTCTAATAAGCGCGAATCTACCGCTTGATTCACTACTTTTTCTGCTAACTGAAAAGATTGATTCCATAATAACTCTGTCCATTCGTATGCTGTTTCTTGTTGTTCTTTTTGAAACTGTATACGCGCTGCTTCCATCTGTTCCATTTGTTCATGAATATGCATTTGAAACTGTTCTTTATCTTGCAACAACTGCTGACGCTCTCGTTCTAGCATTTGCTGCTGCTGCCTTAGCTGATTCATTTCAATATGTAATGCATCTTGCTGTGCAAGAAGTTCTGCATGATCCACTTGTATCTCTTCTTCAATGTGAACTGATACTGGTTTCGGAAATTGTAATTCATACGTTTCTTCAGAAAAAGAAACAGAATTCTTCGGAATTCTGTTTTTAAATAAGGACATCATCTTCACCTCTTTGAACGATAATTCTTCCTTCTTTTTCTAACTTTTTCACCGTACCTGTAATCGTTTGTTGTGCTTTTTCAGCATCCGTCATCTTAAGCGGTCCTAAGCCATCTAACTCTTCAAGAATCATCTCTCTACGGTTTGAAGACATACATGTAAATAGTTTCTCTTTAATTTCTTCTTTTGCAATTTTAAGTGCTTTCGCGATAACACCGTTATCTGTAATTTCCTCTAATACACGGCGAAGCGCAAGATCCTCAAGACCAAGTAAGTCTTCAAAGACAAACATATTTTCTTTAATTTTCTCAGATAACGCATAATCGACTTCATCCAGCTTTTGAAAGACTGTTTTTTCAACACCTCGTGAAACATTATTTAAAATGTTCACTATTGTTTTCAATCCATCTGTTTTATTAATAGCACTAAATGCCATATTATTTAATTTTGCTTTTAATAACTCACCAATTTGATTAATTAATTCACCATCTACTTGTTCAAGCTTTGCAATACCCATTACCGTCTCTACACGTTTATGATCTGGTAATCTCTCAATTAATTGAGAAGCAAGTTGCGGCTTAATATAAGAAGCAATAATCGCTATCGTTTGTGGCGATTCATCATTAAGCACTGTAAGAAGTGGCTCTAAATCTGTAAGTGAATTTAAGAATTCAAATGGATTATCTTTGTTATACCAAAGGTCTTCCAATAATTTTTCCAACTCGTCTTCTGGCATATTTTTAAATATACGACGAATGTATTCTTTATCTGGAGTTACTAAATTCAACTCTTTTACATTTAGTTCGTACAAAAACTCCCCTAGTACATTTTCTAACGTTTCTGGTTTATATACACGAAACTTCGCGATTTCGCGAAGTAACACTTCTTTTTCCTCAGCCGTCATATATTCAATGACTTTTGCTGCCACCTCTTCGTTTAATGTACGAATGAGGATGGCAGCTTTCTCTTTGGAGGAGATTTCATCTAACATTGTTTTTCCTCCCTTACTGTCCGTTTAACCATTTTTTAATTACTTTTGCAGTACCTTCTACATGCTCTTTCGTAGCTTCCTGCACTTGATCATCTAATGTAGGTTCTGATGGTTCTACCGGTTCTGGTTCTGGCTTTGGCTCTGGTACTATTTTTTCTTCAGGAATTTCCAGGATACTTTCACTACTAGCAGCAATTTCTTCTTCTGCTAAGTATTCTTCATATTCCTCTTCTTCTCTCTTTTTCTTACGTCTTGCTAAGAAAAACCATACTAGGCCAATTATTGCTAGCAAGCCAGCTGTAATTCCACCGAATAACCACCAGTTCATACCACTTTTTTCTGGCTCTTTCTCTTTTTCAACTTTCGGCTGGTCGAACTGAACAGTTACAACGTTAACTTGACCGTTTGTAAAGTTTCCATTCGGATCAGCTTGAAGCCCAGCTGCTGTGCCAATCGCTTCTTTAAATGTTGTCATATCAATTTTTCGTTTTACTAACGTATCGTTATCTACCCATACAACAACATTTGTTTTTGTTAATTCCGGATGTTTCTTAATTGTTTCAACTGTTTTATCTATTTCATAGTTTTCAATTTTGTTACCATTTTTATTATCGTAGACAACTTTACCGTTTTGATTATTGTTCGTACCGTAGTTCGGCACTTCACCGTTCGCTGTAATACCCGCACCTTGCTTCGTATCTGCTCCTTCTTGCGCAGTAGAACTTTCCTCTTGCTCTTGTTTACTGCGAAGTACACCTTTATCGCCATATTTTTCTGACTGACGTGTAACTTCATCGTAGTTTACAGACACTTTCGTATTCACTTTATATTCATTTGATTTAAACATCGTCATTAACGTTGCGTCAATATCTTGCTTTAATTTACCTTCAATTTGATGCTGCATCTCTACTTCTTTTTCATAAGAAGAGGAACTGTTAGAATGCGCTTCATCTGTTCCTTTTGAGATGATACCTTTTTTACTATCAATAACACTTACTTCTTCTGCTTTCACGCCAGGAACTGCCGCACTAATCATTTGCTGTATACCAGCAACTTGATCAGCTGTTAATAATTGTCCACGCTTCACACCAACAGTTATCGCCGCTGTTCCTTTTGCTTTTTCTTCATCAAAAATTGTTTCTTTTTCAGGTAATGTAATTTGCACATTTGCCGTTTCAACTGTCGCGAAGTTTCGTACAATATCTTGCTCCAATTGCTTTTTCGTGCCGACAATCTGCTTCATTTTCTTATCTTGTTCACTTGAACCGAGTGAGCTTTCTAATAGAATTTCCTCACCGCTTTTTGAATTAAACGGCAAGCCCATTCCATTCATTTCTTTTCGAACCCATGGAGCATCGTTCTTTTGCACTCGAATCGAACCATCGGCTGCTAATTGGTAATCAACACCTAGCTTCGATAATTCTGCTGTAATCTCTTGCTTATCTGTATCATTTAAATTTTGATATACAACAACATATTTATCTGGCAAGGTGAAGTATAAAAGTGCTCCTGTTGCAATCGCTAAAAGCGCAGCACCAATCACTAACTTATGCCACGTTTTCAGCGATTGGAAAACATTTTTTATCTTTTCCATTTAAATACACCCGTCCATTTTCCTAAATTTGCATATTAATTAGTGACTTATAATTTTCAATAAGATTATCGCGTACGAGAGCAGCTGTTTTCATTTGTGATTCAGCTTTCTTCTGCTGAATTAAAACGTCATGCGTTTCCCCTACCCCTTTTGTCAGTAAATCATATACTGCTGTTTGGGCATTATTTTGCGTTTGATTCATATCTTCCAATAAATCAATAAACTTTTTGCCTTCAACTACAGATGTTTCTGAAGTTTTCTGTGTGCCAATCGGCTGAATCGCTCCAAATGGCTGTGTATTTAACATTGGTTGAATTTTCATATTTCCCCTCTTCCCCCTTATCCTCGGCCGATTTCTAAATCTTTATCGAGCATTTTTTTGTTCGCATTTAATACGCTTGTATTTGCTTCATACATTTTTTGAGCAACCATTACATTCGTCATCTCAGCTGTCACATCAATGTTCGGATAACGTACATATCCTTCTTCATTTGCATGCGGATGCGTCGGATCATACACAAGGTTTTCATTTCGATCCGTTTCAATACTTTTTATTTTCACTCCGTTAGTAGGAGCTCCATCTAGCATGCTTGCAAAACTATTATTTGATTCCAACACCACACTTCGGCGGTGATACGGCTCTGCGCCCGGTGCTCCCGTCGTATTTGCATTTACGATATTGTTAGAAGTAACTTCCATCCATTTTCTCGCTGTAGTTAGCCCTGAGCCACTTGCATTAATTGCCTGAAACATCGTTGTCTCCCCTTTTACTATTAACGTCCACGTGCTGCTTGGTTAATAGCGTATTGCGTATTAATTGCATTAATTGAAACACCGTATAATTGGTTTGTTTTCATTAAATCTAGCATTTCTGTCGTTACATCAACACTGTTTCCATCTTTATTCGTTTGCATTGATTTCGTTTGAATCTTTGCGTATGTATTTTTCGTATTTGCTGTCGGTAAGTGCATTACATTCGTTTGATATAAATCTGGATTACTCTTTAAATCCGCAGCATTTTTTTTATATAATGCACTGCTCATATTCATTTGCTCAGCAAATGTTACATCTTGTGCTTTATAGCCAGGTGTATTCGCATTTGCAATATTACTAGAAACGGTATTTCGCTTCGTTACTAAATAGTTCATATAATGACTTACATCACTAACTAAATCTGGCATATTCCACACCCTTCCTTTTCCATCATGCTTGTTTAGCGCATGATCATCCACTGATGGAAGTTTCACTTTATTATTCATTTTCCTATATGTATTTATTTATTAAAATATTATCTATTTTGTACCCTTACATATTTTATTCCATTTTTCCATTGTTGTCTTTAGAAAAATACAAAAATATAAAAAAGAATATAAAAAACTGTATACGCGTAGTAATCCATGTAACATTTTGATATATAAACAATAAAAAAAGAGCCTCCATACACTTCTCTCCATAAAATAAAGACATCTTATTTTTCATTGTTTGGATTATTACCATTCTTTTTATTACAGTCATAAAGTGAAACCTCAATCAGCGGAACGCCTTATTCAAACAATGGAATGGATCCCCTTTTAAAAGGGGTATCCATTTCCATATTTCCCCATTAAAATTTACCGTAAAACGAATTCGCTTTCATTCGTCCATCATTTGTCATAATCATTTCTTCCAAAATCTTTTGCTTATCTCGAATATGCTGTGCTGCCTTAATTATTAATGGACTCACTTCCGCTGCAACATCTGCGCGCGTCTTTTCATCCAAGGTCATCATCCAGCGATTTAACATAGCACTTTTCTCAGCAAATTCTTCATCTGACACTTGCAATTCACCGATTTCATTAAAACAGCCGACAAACGCTCGATAAATATCATTGTTCATTTTCGAGTGCTCCGCGGTAACCGTCTATTAAATCTTGTAACACTTGTACAATCGCATCCATGTCTTTTGCTTCACGCGTTACTTTCATCGTCTGAATTTGAATGCTAATCCAATCATATAAACCGAATAGACTATCATATAAATCTTTCGTAATCTCAGGATTTAATTGAAGCTTTAACTCTTCAAAAATACGTTCTAATTTTTCAAGAAGCGCATCTCCTTCTTGTAGTTTAAAAGTATTTAAAAGCTCTTCTAAATTACGAAACTCAACGATACATCTTTCATAAATAAAAATTGTATTTTTAATCGGATTACTCGTCATAATATCATTTTGCATATAACGTTGCCATGCTTGCATACAATCACTTCCTTAACTTTCATTAATCATCACTTTTTTGTTTTGTCATTGCTTTAATAGTTTTCAATTGGCTATCAAGCTCCGCTAGTGTACTTTCTAGTTTTTGATACTTCTTCACGATTTCATCTTGTTTTTGCAGATTTTGTGTTTCAATATCTTTAATCTTTTTATCTAAATCACTTACACGAGAATCGATGTTTTTTACTCGCTCTCCAACTACACCTTTATCACCAAATAGTTTATCAAGTGGCTCTTCCATCATCTTCCCTAAACCGTTAGAACCAAAGAAAAATTGCTTCGCTGCATCCGGCTTGTCTTTTAACGCTTTTGTTAATTGTTCATCATTAACTTCCATCGTCCCGTCTTGCTTTAATTGAATTCCAAATGAAAACAAATAATTACCGTCTTGAGAAAATGTTACGACATTATTCATCGCTTGACGTACACTTTGCATAATAGCTTGACCTTGGAAAGCTCCACCTTTTCCAGCAAAAATATCTATTGTAGAAACAGCTTTATTATAATCAGCCACCATCTTTTTAATAATATTTGATGCGTCTGTTACATTTGAATCACTTACTGTAAACTTCAGATCTATACCTTTTGCTTTTGGATCTGTTGTTGTACCTGCATCTGGTGTTCCTTCTGCTTTTGACTCCGTCACTTTTAGTAATTCAATTTTCACACCAGGAAGAGCTTCAATTGTATTGGTAGAACTTTTACCTGGGATACCGTTTATACTATATATGGCATTTTGCGCTTCATTAATTGTATTGACTGCTGTGCCATCCGCCTTAGCTAAACCAATATCTTGAAACAGTGTAGATGTGTTCTCCTTAAAATTAATTTCTCCATCTGTTCCTTCTTTTTTCGAGGACATAAAAATTTTATCTCCAAGTGTATAAGCCGATACGCCATAATCTCCATCATTAATTTTATTTATTAAATCTTTATATGTCATATCAGTTGTTACTTTTAGATCTTTACCGCCTAGTTTTAATGTTTCATCTTTAGGAAGTTTTGCATTTATATCAGTAATAGGATTAGAAGCTATTTGATGACGCTGTGCAAGCTGTGTAATCGTCATATTAAAAGTTCCTGCAATCGCGCCACCATCAGCTTTTACATTAATATAACCGTCTTGTGTTGTTGTAACTTTTTTCTCATTCCCTTTAAAAGCCGCTAAGTTTTTAAAAGTTTGTGTGAAAGAACTAAATTCTGATTTTAAGCTTGTATATAATAGTTTATCTTGTGAAAGTTGGTTCTTTTCATTAGTATATGGTGTTTTTCTCATATCTAACGCTTGCATTTCTAATTCTACAAAGTTAGAAGTATCGATCATATTATTTCCGAGGTTCCAAATCTGTTGTCTACCACCAATACCTGTTAACGTCCCTGCCATATTTCTCACTCCTTATTGTTTACATATAATCTAAAATACTCGTTTTACTCATCGTGCTAACTGCTTTAAGCGTTGCTTCATAAGTTGCATTAATATACGCTAGGTCTGAAATTGCTACCGCTAAATCAACATCTTCAATTTCTTTACGATTTTCTTGAAGCGCTAAATTTTGCTCACTTAAAATTGTTTTAAATGTCTCCATTGTATTCATTGTTGAACCAACTTCAGTTGTACGGTTAATGATGCCATCTAAGTTTTTCTTATTTTCTCCTAATAATGGTTGCAAAGCTTTTTGATCACCGTTATTCAGCGCTTCACTCATCTGTTTTAACGTTTTTATAACTGGTGATAATAATTCTTCTCCGTTACGAAATGCTTTTAATTGATAACCGTCATTTAGTTGCCAGTTCACATCATTTTTTCCACCTTGATACGTACCGTCCTCTGTAAATGGGGCTTGTTCAGCACTATCCCCACCGAAAATATAACGGCCTTGCTCTTTCGTATTCGCTAAATATACAACTTGTTTTAAAATTTGATCAATCTCTGCACCGATTGCCTTCAATTCTTTTTCACTATTCGTCCCATTTAGCGCTTGTACTGTTAATTGATCCGCTCTTGTTAAAGATTTAAAAACACCTTGTAAAGTATTTTCAGTTTGTGTTAGTACATTTTTCGAATCCGCTAAATCTTTTTGCATTTGTTCAATATTTGCTAGCGAATGTTGAATCGCAAATGATTTACTTGCCGCCAGCGGATCTTCACTCATAAGAAGGTTTTTCTTCCCAGAAGTTACTTGATTTCGGTGGTATTGCTGTTGCACATTCAAATCCATCATCTGATTCTTTGCCCAATTTGCATTTTGAAACGTAGATACTCTCATCTCTATCTTCTCCTTTATCTATATTTGAATTGGCGTGAAGAAGAAACCGCAACTATATACGGCTCTCCTCTTCCCTCATAAAAAAGACTTTTCGTTTTCATTTAATTTATATAGGGGGGACGCTTGCTAAACATGGCTATTCTCTCCCTTAACTTCCCCTTCACCCATCTCATATCTCTGGTCTAACATGGCTTGGTCCACTAAAAGGCTCTGTCCGCTTCTACCTTGCGCCGGATCCTCTCTTCCCTCATAAAAAAAGCTTTTTCGATCCTTCTACATGCTATCTAATAATCGAAAACAAACTATCAAACACTTCATTCATCGTCGTAATAGCTTTAGAGTTTGCAACAAAATATTTTTGGAAAGCCATTAAATTAACCATTTCCTCTTCCATATTAACGCCTTCTATACTCATCTTTTCTTCCTGAATACCTTCTAATAAATCTTTATGAATGTTTTGATAAGCATTCACTGCACTTTTATCAGAAGCTACACCAACTATAAATTGGTCTAATGCTTGTTTATAAGAAAGACCTTCTTTATAATCTCCCTCTGTAATTCCTGCTAGTTTATTTGCTGTTTCAGCAGAGATTTTCATTTTCGAAACATCTTTTGCGAATTCAGGGTTTAACTGAATATCTTTCGCATGATCTCCAACGAAGAAATCTTTTCCCATCACTGTATTCACTTGACCTTTTACAGAACTCATTAATTCTTCAAGGTTTTTCTTATAACTAGCAATCTTCGCTTTCGTATCTATCGCTGATTGAATTGCTCCACCATTTAAAGGAATATCCGATCCATAAATCGCAACAGACATTGGTTCTTTTTCTTTATTTAATTGAAGTGGATATGTATCTTGTCCATTTACTGTTAAAACACCATTCATTCTAACACTCGCGATATTAGGATTCATAGATTCATAAGATACTTCAATATTGGCATACTTAGACATCTCTGTAACGATGCGATCACGTTCGTCTAATAGTTGATTAGGTACTTGTGTCCCTGCTTGTCCAATTTTTTTATTCGCCTCTGCTAAACTAGCACCAAGACGATTAAATTCATTCACATGTGCTTCAATATCTTCTGTCGTCTGTGCTTCTGCTGTATCTAAGTTTTTCGCAAGACGATTTATCTGACTTGTGAACTTCCCAGTTTCAGAAACTAATGTATCGTAGTAGTTTGGTTGTTCTGGATTTTTTGCAACTTCACGAAAAGCATTGAAGAATCCATCCATTAAACTAGATAATGAATTTTTCCCTGTCGTTCCTACCATAGACTCTACTCGTGATAAAGTAGAATTCATATATGCGTAGTAAGAGAACTGTGACAACTGATCATTAAATTGCTTCGTTTTCACTTCATCTGTAATACGGTCAACTCCTAATGTTTGTACACCATAACCGATTCTCTGTTCAGGCGTATGACCGTTACTTGCTCCAACAGATCCGTAATTTACCATTTGACGAACATAACCCGGCGTATGAATGTTAGATAAGTTTTGTTTTGTCGTTTGTAATCCCATTTGGGCCGCTAGCATACCAGATAACGGCGTATTATAATCAGATAATCTCATAATGCTTCACTTCTCCTTTACAATAGTTCATTCATAAAGATTTGCGAATTATTGTTTTTCTCCAAATTGTATTCAGAAACGGAATCCACAATACTTTCTGTAGTTTTTAATAGTACGTTTAAGTAATATTGATTTTTCAAAAGAATCATTTTTACATTTTCTTCTAATTCATTTAAACTTTTTTGTAATTCTTCCATTTTTTCATTTTCTTCCTGTGAAAAATACGAAAATAGCGAACGCATACGCAGCGGTTCAACTTGTTTTTCTTTACAAAGCTGAACAACCATTTCCTCAAAAGATCGCGATAATCCTTTAACACCTTCTATGTACTGCAATTGCTCTACTTGCAACTTTTGAACTGCATTTACATTTTTATTTTTTAAATTCTCATATATTTGTTCCCCAAGCGTTTGAATATTTTCATATGCCTTTTGAATAATAACGAGCTTTTCATATAATTGTATGTACATATAGCTTCCTTTCCTTTACAAGACTAAATTTACAATCAAACCATGAATTTCTCCAATTTGATTTAACATTTCTAAATGCCCTGTTTTCGTATTAATTAAATTCATAACATCTTCTAACTCAGTTAATCCCATTTCAGCTTGTTTTACGATCGTCATTTTCTGCGAATATCCGTAACGCGGATGACGAGACATAACATCTTTATACTGCAATACGTTATCAACGTAAAAATTCAAAAATGATTTTACAGTATTTTTGTATTCCATTACATTATCGAGCGTTAACTCTAATTCGATTTTCTCTTTAATTTCTCCAATGTTATCAACAAGTGCTTCCATTTGTTCTAACAATTTATCTTTTTTCGGATCTGCATGCAAATTATCCGAAAAAGCAAGTCCTGTCCTGACATTTGCTTCTTTCGGCATTTGAGTAGCAGGCGGTATATGCGATAAAATTGGATTATGCGAGATAGAACGCAGCATATATATCACCTATTTATTTTTTTATTTCCTTCCAAACTTAATCGTAAAATCCAGTTATTTATAATTATACTCTGTACAATGATATTTTGCAGTTATTTTTTATAGAAGATATGTTACAATTTAGCATGAGGTGGCACAAATCTATGAATATTTTTCTTTGTGGTTCAAATCAATTAACAGCATTAGATCAGGAAGAAATAAAAAAATTTTTAATTGACTATGCTCACAAACATAAAATTTACATATTATGTTATAAATCTATTGAAAATGAAGTTCTTCGTTTTTTCATTGAAAATGAAAGGCTCGCTCAAAATTTATGCCTTTACACACTGCAACCGTTACATGTATTAACAGACGAATTTCAAGAAGTCGTTGATTATTTAAAAAAACACGGAGCAGAGTATATTGCTTTTGATCATCCTTCCGACTCCATTTATCGATCAGATTATATGTTTTTTGTAAAGCAAATTATCGAAGATACCGATTTAGTTCTCTGTTTTTATAACGGAGATAAACATACGTCTGTCATTCCCGTTGACGTTGCAAAAGAAGCAGGAATTGATGCTGTTATTTATGATTTACCAGGCTTACATGAAAAGCAGCTGAAAAAAAGCTTTGAACAAAAAATTCGTATGATGTAAAGGGGGAGGCACAATATCGTTATTGTGCCTATTGTAAATATGATAACTGAACAAGATTATAATCAATTTGTCGTAAGTTTTAAACAGCACTTTAATATGGATATCGCTTCCTATAAGCAAGATAGAATGCGCCGAAGAATCGACGCTTTCATTTCGAGAAAAGGTTTTGAAAATTACACAAATTTTTTAAATAATTTACGCACCGATCAAACGTTATTTTTAAGTTTTATTGACTATATTACAATTAACGTATCAGAGTTTTTCAGAAATAAAGAGCGCTGGCAAACGTTAGAGACGAAAGCTCTACCAAAGCTACTTGAACAAAATAACGGTAAATTAAAAATTTGGAGTGCTGCTTGCGCTGCCGGTGAAGAACCATATACACTTTCTTTAATATTATCGAAGCATCTAGCTCCGTTTCGTTATGACATTCAAGCAACGGATCTTGATTTTCATGTTTTAGCAACTGCAAAACGTGGTCAATATACAGAACGCTCTTTGAAAGAATTACCTAATGATTTAAAACAACGTCATTTCACAAAAGAAGATGATACATATATATTGCATCAAAATATTAAACAGCAAGTTACATTTAAACAACATGATTTATTAATGCAGACATTTGATACGAACTACGATTTAATCATTTGCCGAAATGTAATGATTTACTTTACAGAAGAAGCAAGAATAAAGCTTTATGAAAAGTTTAGTCGTTCTTTACGAAAAGGCGGCGTACTATTCGTTGGTAGCACAGAACAAATTTTAACACCCGAACGCTACAATCTTCAGCGCTTTGATACATTCTTTTACGAAAAAGTATAAAAGAAGGTCGTCATAATTAAAATGACGACCTTTTTTTATTATATAATACGAATCAATATGATACCTATAACCCACATGAAGAGAAATAGAGCCGTAACAGACCATTTATGCTCTTGAATCGTATGTTTCAACGCATGAGATAATTGCGTCATATTCATTTCTGCAAGTGCTCTCCACACGCTCACATCACGTTCTTTAGAAATACGATCCGTACCGCTAATTAAAATTGTTTCGTTAGACAATTTTGTCATGTAAGCTGTAATAACTGTTATCATTAAATTCGTATTTCCTTCTGATGTATCTTGTTCCACTCTAGAAATGAGCGCACTTACATCAAGTAACGGAATATGCACTTTTCTTCCAAACGAAAGCTGCACTTCAGCGAAATCATATGTTCCGTCTAATAACGGAACTCCCTTTATATGAGCTTGTTTAATAAGCCCCTGCAAACTTTTAACAATTTGTTCATATATTTTTTCCGATTGCTTTCCTTCCTCAGACAACATATGTAGCTTTGAAAACAACTGCAACACCGTATCCATTTCCTTAGAAAGCATATCTTTTACAATCTTTCCATCACCTAAACTCGCAAGTAGAATCCCTATTTCATTATTTTTCGAAATGATTTGGGACCGCCCGGTAAACACAAGATTACTCCGTTTTCGCTCTTTTTGAATTTCATGTTCTGAAATAGCTGCAGGCTGTTTTAATGGGTGTAGCGTCTTATTTTCAATTGTAGTACGTTTAATTTCCATCTAAGCGCCTCCACTACTATCAAATTATTAGCCCCACTCTTTATTACTCTTTAAAACTAAAAATAGTACAAATAATCCTGACATAACAGCAAACACATTAGAAGCCTGTACTCCCTGCTCACTTTTTTCCTCTTTCTTTTCTTGTTGTTCTTCTATTTTCTCTTTCTTTTTAGAAACGACTTGATTGTCATTTCCGCTTTTTTTCTCTTTATGAACCTTCACATTATTTACTTCCTTGTTGTCTGTTAACGACTCTTTTATAACGTAGTTGATTTCCTCTTTTTCTTTCAACGGCTCTTTTATATAAGAGTTCACTTTCTCTTCTTGCTTTGGAATTTGAACAACTGGAAGTTTTTCTTCTGGAAGCGGCATCTCTATTTTCGGATCTTCCTGCTTCTCAATTTCTTTCTTATCTTCTACTTCATTTTGATTCTCTTGCTCTTCTATCTTTTCATCATCTTTCACTTTTTGTTCGATGATAGAAACGATATATTCACTCTCTGTCACAAGTTTGTTACCTGCCCCATCTGTTACTTCCACAATAAGTTGATGCGGCCCAACAGGTAAAGCTTCTGTTATTTCAAATATTTTCTGCCAATCCATGTCGCGTTTATTATAGTCTAATAAAAAAGTAATATCGTTACCGTCTTCTTTTCCTTTTAATATAACGCGCACTTCTTTAACAACCGATTCTATATCCACCGTTTGTACTCGTATATGAACGGATTCTCCCTTTTTCCGTTCAATTAAGTTCCCTTTTGCCTCATCAATACTAACTTTCTCTAACTTTGGCAATTCTTTATCTATAGTTGGTGCTTCATTGTTTATACGAATGAGCGGGACATTTAATTCGTTCTCTATTACTTCTTCCTTCTCATCTTCTTTATAGCTTTCAACGAGCCTAAGGTTCCAATCACCTTGTAAATCATATATTCCGGCCTTATAATTAGCGATCCATCGCTTCGTTTCTTCTTCATACTCAAAAGATATTATTCTCTCTTGTCTGTACTGCTCACCATTTTTTTGTAATTGTAATATGCCTTTTACACTTTGAATGTTTTTTTCATTTGATTCTACAGCAATCCGCACTTCTTCGCCAACCTTTAGCTCCTGCTTATTAACTGTAATAACCCCTCGGTCTGTTTCTATCGTTCTTTCTTCTTTTTTTTCTTTCCCTTGCTCATTTTCTACTGCTTTTTTTTCATCTTCAACCGAGGGCATTTCCACTTGTTCCGGCTGTTCCTGAACTTCTTTATTTTTTCCCTCTTGGTCATTCATTTCGCTTATATTTTGATCTTGTACACTTTTTTCTTCTGCCTGCCCTTGCGATGGTAAAAATATACATATATGTAAGAATAGCCAACTAACTAGAAAAAACTTTACGTTTTTCATCTATTTGTTCAAACTCCTATTTTGACGCCTTATAGCGATTTCGTCATTTTTACTCCGAAAAACCCATCTACATTTACAAGTTCTCCATACGCCACTAATACATCGTTCACATAAATTTGAATCGGTTCATCAATATCTTCATCAAGTACGACCGCTTCATTTTCTTGTAGACTTAAAATATCTTGAATTGTTCTCACTGTACTTCCAAATACAAATTTAACATTCATTTCTACATTTTGTAGAATAGATGTATCCATATATACTGGCTCAACTTGCTTGACTTCTTTATATTCAATTGGCTGTACGACTGGTGCAGGAATTTCTTCCTCTTCAACAACTTCCTCAACTATTTCTTCTTGCTCTTCCACCATCGGATATAGAAGTCTTCTAACCATTTCTTTCGCTTCTGATATCGGTAGTATTTGATACATCTTTGATTGAAGGAGATCACCAATTTCAAGATTAAAAGTAATTTGAACGAGTTCGTCAACTGCCATCGACTCTCCCAAATATTCCATTTCTTCTTTTAAAGAAACAAATTTAACGTCTGGTGGTGTCATATCCATTTTTTCTTTAAACATTTCTGACATCGCTGTTGCAGCATGCCCCATCATTTGGTTCATAATTTCTTTAATGCCACTTAACTCTAATTCACTTAGCTCTTTCTCCGGATCAATTTCACCCGTTCCCATCATCATTAAATCTACCATTGTTAAAGCAACATCTTTCGTAAATACGAATACATTCTCATTTTTTAGTCCTTCAACAAAATCGACATTTAAAATAACAAACGGAACCGGTACTCCTTCATAATGACGAACATTAATCGCCTCTACATTTGGTGTACTAATAGTGACAGGCTGATTTAAAAGCGTCGATAGTACTGTTGAAGCCGAACCGATTGAAATATTCGCAATTTCACCAAGCACATCTTTCTCTTCTTGTGTTAATTGCTCTTTTTCTACATGCTCTTCTACAATCTCAGTTTCCTGCACTTCCGCCGGCTCATCTATTTCTTCTTCCACACCACCAGATAATTGTAACAATTTATTTATCATTCGCTTCGCATGTTCAACTGAAACAACCTGTACAAGCTGAGAATTCACAAGATTATCTATTTTTAATTCAAACGATACTTTAACAACCATATTATTCCCATTAATACCAGAAATCTTCTCCATCTCTTCTGTAAGTTGCACAACTTTAATTGTTGGCGGAGACATGTCTACCGTATCTTGGAAGAATTCTGACATAGATGTTGCTGCGAATCCCATCATTTGATTCATAGCTTCTTGTACTGCACTTAGCTCTAATTCACCAAGCTCTTTTCCCTCTTCAACTTCACCTGTTCCCATCATCATTAAATCAGCAATAGATAAAGCAACATCTTGCTTTAAGACAAGAAGATTTTCCATATCTAATCCTTTTGTGAAATGGATATTTAATACAACATGTGGAATTTCAACATCACTTGTATCATATAAATCTACCAATTCTACTTGAGGAGCAGTAATACTTACTTGCCTATTTAAAATTGTTGATAATACAGTCGAAGCTGAACCAAATGATATATTAGCGATTTCACCAAGAATATCGCATTCTTGAGGCGTTAAATGTTCATTTTCTTTTTCTAGCACAATTGTGCCAGTATCCCCTTTTGTGTGTTGCTCAGGCATTTTTCCTGCCTCCTCATTTTTGTTTTTCTATCAAATGATTTAAACTCTCTATTACACTCGTTATATTTTACCAAACTTATCATCCGAATTGTGAACATGTATTTATTTCCACAATATGTGTAAACGACGGTTTTCATATACTTATATTATTAGTTCTACCCAAAAAGCTCCCCAATTGTATACAAGTGGGGAGCTTCCTTCATTCCTATTATAAACCTTCTGGGTTTAAAATGAGGACCACTCGTCCATCACCGAGAATTGTCGCACCAGAGAAATAGTTAGAGCTCTCTGCAAAGAAATCACCTAATGACTTTAAAACTATTTCTCTTTGACCGATAATTGTGTTTACGATAAGTCCATAGCTACGATGTGTATTACGAACAATTAACACAGGAACCATTTGACTATCATATGATGCGAACGCCTCATCTACTGTTTTTTCACCAAATACAGTACTTAAATGTTTCACTTCAATAATTTGATTGCGATAGTTTAAAACGTCTTTCCCTTGTAACGATTGTATGTCTTCTTTCTTAATTCGAATGGCTTCAGCAATATTGCCAAGAGGCAAGGCATAACGCTTATCATTTGTTTGAACAAGCATTGATTGAATAATAGACAATGTTAAAGGAAGTTCAATTCTGAATGTACTTCCTTTTCCTTCTTCAGAATCAATAATTAAATGCCCACCTAAACTATGAATCGTATGTTTAACAACATCTAATCCAACCCCACGTCCAGAAAGGTCAGATACAACTTCCGCTGTACTAAATCCCGGTTGGAAGATAAGATCAAAAACTTCACGATCCGTTAATTTATTTGCCTCTGATTCCGTTACAACACCATTTTTTATCGCTTTTTCTAATACTTTTCCTTTATGAATACCATTTCCATCATCAGTAATTTGAATTACGACATGATTTCCACTATGAAACGCCTCTAATTTAATAGTACCTGTCTCATTTTTCCCGGCATCACGTCGGTTTTCGACAGTTTCAATACCATGATCAATTGCATTACGAATTAAATGAACGAGTGGATCACCAATTTCGTCAATAACAATTTTATCAACTTCAGTATCTTCACCTTTAATTTGTAAATCGATTTTTTTACCTAAATCTTTCGCTAACATACGTACCATACGCGGAAAACGATTGAAGACCGTTTCAATCGGTACCATACGCATATTTAATAATACATTTTGGATATCTTTTGAAATATCCCCTAATCGATTTAAATGCTCGATTAACTCTTTATTTTGAATCGTTTCTGCTAATTCATCAATTCGTCCACGCTCAATTACACTTTCTTCAAACATATTCATTAATCTTTCGATTTTTTCTAACTGAACACGAATAGAACGATTCTCTACTTTAGCATTTTTCGTTTTTGTATTACTTTTAGCCGGTGTAGTACTAGCTGTTGGAGTTCGTGCCTCTAGAGATGGATCCAGCTGCGTTGCTGCAATAGATTGTACGATTCCTTCTTCAGCTATATTTCCTTGCTTCACTTCTACTTTCTCAATTTCAGAAACGTGAAGCACCACCTGTTTCAATTCTTCAACACTACGATCAGTATCCATATATACTGTAAACTCAAATCCAAAAGCATCCGCTTCGATTTCTTCAATGCTTGGAACCGTTTTTTGTATATCCCCTACATTTTGTAATGCTTCAATACACATAATGGCACGTACTGCTTTTAAAATGGCTTGTTGTTCGACGGTTATATATACTTCATGTGAAACTGTATCATCATTGTTTATACTACTTTGCTCTACTTGTTCCATAGAAGCTTCTACATTCCCATTTAATAATGCTTCTAATTTATGCTTTGTAGATACAACATCAATATTACCCATTCCGCCCTGCTGCACATCTGTAACCATCTTTTCTAAATTATCAATGCACTCAAAAATAACATCAATAATATTAGCATTCACCATCATATTTCCATGACGGATTTCGTCTAAAACATTTTCCATCTTATGAGTTAAATCTGCCATTTCTGCAAATTCCATACTCGCAGACATACCTTTAAATGTATGAGCTGAGCGGAATATTTCCCCTACAACACCCATATCGGCAGGATTCTGTTCTAAATTTAGCACATTTTCATTTAGCGACTGTAAATGTTCTTCTGCTTCTTCAAAAAATATATTTAATAGATCTGTTTGCATTTTAATCCCCTACCTGTCTAACAAACATTTCATTTATGTATAACAATTTAGTGTTTTATAACGAGAAAAAAGGGGGCCACACGTCTATCCGCTATCATTGATTTGATTCTTTGTGGCACCCCTTCTATATTAGCTATTTGCTACTTTTGTTAAAGCTTCGATAACACGATCGGCTTGGAATGGCTTTACAATAAAGTCTTTTGCCCCGCCTTTAATTGCATCTAATACCATACCTTGTTGTCCCATTGCGGAACAAATGACAACCTTTGCACTCGAATCAATTTTCATAATTTCTTTTAATGCTTCAAGTCCGTCCATTTCAGGCATCGTAATATCTAGTGTTACAATATCAGGTTGAAGCTCTTTATACTTTTGAATCGCTTCTACCCCATTCTCTGCTTCACCGATAACTTCAAATTCTGAATTACTTTTTAATAAGTTTTTAATCATTGTTCGCATAAACATCGCATCGTCTACAACTAAAATTTTATGTGCCATTCTTTTTGGTTCTCTCCCTCTATGTATAAATATATCTTAATATTTCACCTTATCATTCTCACTCATTATACAAAATAAAACGAGAAAATTTAATATTTTTTTAAAAGAATTTCTGTATTTTTATTATTTTATTAATAAAATGGAAATATATTATTCTTTAATATATATTACAACGCGCCGGTTTTTCTCCCAATTTTGCGGTGAATCATTTGATGCTACTGGTTTTGTGTCCGCATATCCTACCGCTGCTAATCGTTTATCATCTACATTATACACTTCAATTAAGTGGTGAATCATATTAGCTGCTCGTGCTGAAGATAATTCCCAGTTGGAAGGAAATTTTTCATTATGAATCGGTCTACTATCCGTATGTCCTTCTACAACAATTGGATTTGGTACCGATTGGAAGAACCCTACTAATTGACTAATTACTTCTTTCGCTTCCACCTTAACATTCGCATCACCTGTATCGAATATTAAGTTATCTACTATAACGATGCTAACACCTGTATCTTCTCGATATACATTCACTTGACTAACACCATTATTATCTACATATGCTTTTAACTTTTTATACAATTCATCCATTCGTTTTTTTGAAACTGCTTTTTCATCATTTTTTTCATGTGAAATATCTGGTATTGTACCTTCCATTACTTTCGCATCCACTTGTTCTGCATCACTAAACTTTTCAAGCATCTTCGATAATTTTACTGTATCTTGTTTTGATGTAGCAACTAATAGTACAAAAAAAGTCAATAACAACATCGTTAAATCAGTAAAAGTCGTCATCCAACGAGGCGATCCTTTTTGCGGTCGTTTTATCATCACCATACCACTCCTTGAAATATTAGGCTGCTCGTTTTTCTTTTTTTATCTTCGTTTCATATACGTATGTATCAAGTTTTAACTTTAACTTAGAAGGAATTTGTCCTCGGTAAAGCTCTGTGATTGCTTCTATTACAAACTTCTTCTCTGTATACAAATCTTCAATGCCACGATACACTTTTTCAGATAACGGTATTGCAATCATGTTTGCAATAACAGATCCATACAATGTCGTCAACATAGCAACTGCCATTCCTGTACCAATTTGCGATGTATCTTGCAAGTTTTGAAGCATAATAATAAGACCAATTAAAGTTCCTATCATACCCCACGCTGGAGCGAAATCACCAATCTTATCTAATAATGTTGCTCCTTTTCTTAACTCATATACTTCTGTTTCAACATCTCTCATTAATACTTCTTTTAATTCTGCTTCATCATATCCACTTAACATTAAACGAATCCCCTTTTGAATAAAAGGATTGTCTACTTGCTCTCCATCAACTTCTAACGAGAGTAAACCATGTTTTTTAGACTTCTTTGAAAAATCAACGAACAAATCCGTTAACTGTTCTAGATTTTCCTC
This sequence comes from Bacillus sp. RC252, assembly GCF_044909215.1. Classification (NCBI taxonomy): domain Bacteria; kingdom Bacillati; phylum Bacillota; class Bacilli; order Caryophanales; family Bacillaceae; genus Bacillus; species Bacillus sp. RC252. The sequence continues at coordinate 248,367 of NZ_JBIYDV010000005.1, forward strand.
TCTTCTATGTAAAACAGTAAAAATACTTTTCGTATATTTTTTTATTTCTCCAAATCTATATGCCACAATAATTGTCGCTGTTGTTCCCCCTATAACGATCAAAATAGATGAAACATCTAAGAAATTTTTAAAAGCTTTTATTCCACCACCGCCAAGCATGATCGCTGCAATTAAAATAACGAAACCTACTACAATGCCAAAGGGGCTAGAAATATCAAACTTCCTTTTTTTCCTTTGCGGTCTAGCTAATCCTTGATTTTCGTCTCCCATATTCCTGCCCTTTCTTTTTCTTTTTCGTAAAACATTTTTTTATTTTAATAATGCGTTTTCACATATAACAATCATTATACGCGTATCATCTATTTATCGCAATATACTCATTAAATTGACACATTTCATTTCTATATTAGAATTACAGTATGGAAATATGAGGAGGATCACGATGGAACATAACATTTTACAAGTCATTGCATTAGCAGAAAAACTAAAATATGAAATGCGACATAGTTGGCTTTCTAACGGACGTCAAGAAAGTGTTGCTGAACATACGTGGCGTATGTCCCTAATGGCTATCTTAGTTGAGCCTTATTTGGATCAAAAAGTAAATATAGAAAAATTACTTAAAATGGTTATTATTCATGACCTTGTCGAAGCAGAAGCTGGTGATATTCCTGCCTTTGATACGATGAATAGCCGTGAATTACAATTACAAAAACAGAAAAATGAGCTAGAGGCCATTTTAAATATTAAACGTACACTAGAAGGTCCTCTCGGCGTGGAATTATACGATTTATGGATGGAGTTCGAAGCGAAAGAAACGTATGAAGCAAAAGTTGCTAATGCACTTGATAAACTTGAAGTAAAAATTCAGCATAACGAAGCTGATATTGATACTTGGCTACCAATTGAGCATAAAATGACTTTCCAAGTTGGTAAACATACAGATTTTGACTCTTTCTTATCTAGATTACAAAAACTCATTGAACAAGACGGAGAAAAAAAATTACTAGCTGCTGGCATTGACGTTGAAGCATGTAAACAATAACCATTTAATTATGAAATAAGACACTCAAAATGAGTGTCTTATTTCATAATTGTTGATATTGCCTGCTTATAAATAAGTTGTTGTTTTCCATCTACTAATATTAATACTGTAAATCTATCTACTCCAACTACTTCCCCTACTATTCTTACTCCGCTCTTTAAAAATATAGTAACTGCACCTTTTTCTTCTTTTATTTGTTTATACAACTCTTCTTGTAAATGTTCCAATAACTGTTCTCTCCTTTATCAGTAAATAATCCTAATATAAAAAATTAAAGATTAATCACTTACATACTTTGCCTTTTATATTCATAAACTTATTAATTAGTATATCTAAATCTCGACTAAATAACAAAACTTTATCATGATCTAATCCATGCCTAGCAACAAGTTGAATTAACTCTTTCTTTTTGTGTTCTATTTTATTGTGTAATTGTCCCATCTCCATCTCTATACTAAAACTCCCTTTTCCCATAATATTACTTGTAAAATTATAGTACATTTCCACTCATAAAAAAATAAAAAAATGGCTTTTTTTACAAATTTTATATTTATGAAAAGAAATTTTAATGTAATTGTAAGTTACATACCCCTTTCATTTGCAATACATTCACCTAGTATACACTTCCATATTGTTTTACCATTTTAAAAAAAGCGCTATGAAACAAAGTAAATATCACATTTAAATCCGATCACAGGCTCTTGTCTAATTAGAAGTAAGACTTGCTCCTTTTCTAAATAAAAACATATCTTATAAAGTAATCCATTAGTTATATAGATTAATTTCCTAAAAAGGAGGAAAAAACATGAGCTTTGGTGGTAGTTGCGCTGGTTTCGGCGGTGGATTTGCTTTACTCATCGTGCTATTCATCCTTCTAATCATTATCGGATGTAGCTGTTGGGGTGGCGGCGGAGGGTTTTAAATATAATACGTATCCTTTTTGCTAAACCCTAAATGAATAAAATATGTTAACTAAAAACTATACGAAAACAGCTCATATTTGAGCTGTTTTTTCATACTTTCGTATGAATTTATGTCCATCTTTTTTGTGATTTCAACTAACAAGAAATCGTTTACTATGGAATAAGAAACATTTTTATTAAGGAGGATTATAATGATTAAAGGTCTTTATGAAGCACATTTACCTGTCTGTAATTTAGAAATTTCGATACCTTTTTATGAATCACTGGGGTTAAAATTATATAAAAGAGACAACGATATCGCCTTCTTTTGGATTGTAGAAAATGAAAGTTGGATTGGTCTTTGGGAAGGAAAAGAATACAAAGTCAATTATCATCCATCCTTACGACATATCGCTTTCCAAGTAAGCTTACACGATTTAGAAAACGCAATACACTGGCTCAAACAGAAAGGAATTCCAGCGCGAAAAGACTTTGGAATGGAGCCAATTGAGCCAATCGTTTTTCCAGAATTAGCACACGCCTCCGTATATTTTAACGATCCTGATGGAAATAGTTTAGAATTCATTGCACAATTACCTGTTGGACTACCTAAAGCAGAGAAAATGTATTTAAGTGAATGGAAAAAGCATGTACAAACATCGCCAATAGATAGGGATTAATTTTTATGTCAGTGCAATCAGTTTCTTATTCCACACTTCTTAGAACAAATAAAAACTTTAAAAAACTATTTTATGGTCAAACATTAAGTGTACTTGGGGATTGGTTTCATACTGTCGCTTTATTAACACTCGTCTATAGCATAACAGAATCTTCATTTATGTTAGCACTCACCTTTATGAGCAAAGGGTTACCTCAACTTCTTCTGAGCCCATTCATAGGCGGAATTGTAGACCGTTTTTCAAAAAAGAAAATTATGATTTTTACCGATAGTTTACGAGGAATTATCGTCCTCACTTATTTATTAGCATTCTACAAAATTGAAATTATTTTAGTTTCTAACATATGCTTATCAGTACTCTCTTGCTTATTCGAGCCTGCTAAGCAATCAACTCTAAAAAATATCGTACATCAAAAGCATTTCGTAACCGCTAACTCTCTTTCTAGTACAATCAATGGTTTTATGTCTATTATGGGAGCTTCTTTAGGTGGGCTCATTGCACAATCTTTAAGTATCGAGATTGCCTTTTTTATTAATAGCCTATCATACTTTATTTCAGCCTATATTATTTATAAAATAAAGATCCCTTCTCGTGACACTTTTAGCAAGAAAAAAGCGTTTTTCACTGATATAAAAGATGGTTATACATACATATTACAAAGCAAAATTATTTTAACATTAATTCTTGTCGGTATTTCATGGGGCATTATCGGAGGTGCCTATCAGTTACTTCTAACAATCTATGCCGAAAGAATCTTCCACACTAACATTGGTATTTTATATGCGGTTCAAGGGGCTGGACTTATGATTGGCAGTCTCCTCGTTAATCTTTATATGTCTAAAAATGAAGACAACATGAAAAGATCATTTGGCTTGGCCTATTTACTACAAGGAATTTTCTTTCTCGGATTCATTCTATCCGATCAACTTATTATCGGTATCATTACTCTATTTTGTATGCGCATAGCAGGAGGAATCATCGTTCCACTTGATACGACATTGCTTCAAACTTACACGAAGGAAAATATGATGGGTAAAGTCTTTTCATTCCATTATTCCATTTACGGATCTCTTATTTAGTTATCTATGTTTATTACAGGATGGCTTTTAGAAATCCTTTCTCCTCAAGTAATTGGTAGCTTGTTAGCTATATGCTGTATTTTTGTTAGTTTTATATGGCTTTTCTTGTTTTATGGCGGGGAACTTAGTGAAGAATCTACTATCACTTAATGGCATGTATATGTACATGCCATTTTTATTTTTGTCGAAATTCACAAGAAAAAGGCGATTTATTTCTCTTACGTTCTATTTTTTTAGAATGTACAATAAATTTAGATTATAAGAAAGGGGCTAAAATAATGTTTGAGGATCGACTTACCATTTCAGCAGAACAACAAAAGCTAATTTCCAATGCAACTCGCATTCAAATTCTTCACCTTTTAAAAGACGAAACACTCACTGCAAAACAAGTATCTACTAAACTAAATAAATCTGCTGGTAGCGTTCACTATCACATCCAAATTTTATTTGACGGAGGCTTACTTGAATTAGTAGATACAAAGGAAAAACGAGGGATTATTGAAAAGTACTATAAAGCAAAATCTGCTCACTTCTATATTGAAGAAGCAGGAACGGAAGGAACAAATACAGGGAGCCATATTGTATCTCATTTATTTTTAACTCCAGAGGAATTACAACAACTCACTTGGGAGCTCTCACAAGTTTTATTACGCTGGGAAAGCAAAACCGCTCGTCAATCAGCCTCAGAAGAAGAATACGCTATTTCCTGCCGGATTAAAAAACAATGAAAGAAAGGTCCAATTGTTTATGAAAAATAAATTATTATTATTGTCGGGAACAGGAATTTCTCGTTTAGGTGATTTTATGTATCTCATCGCTCTAAACTTAATGGTGTTAAATAGCACAAACTCCCCTGCTGCTGTAGCAGGATTATGGATTGTAGGTCCAATTGCCACCGTTGTTACAAAAATATGGTCTGGTAGTATTGTAGATCGATTAAATAAACGGTCAATTATGCTCATCGCAGATATTATTCGAGCAGTTCTCATCGGCTGTATTCCACTATTTGATTCTATTTGGGCCATTTATATTTTTATCTTTTTGACTCGCATTGCTACATCATTTTTCGATCCAGCTTCATTCACTTATAAAACAATGCTCATACGAGCTGAAGAGCGCGCTCAATTCAACGCTTGGAATAGCTTATGTACAAACGGGGCTTTTATTATCGGTCCAGCTCTTTCTGGAATACTTCTCACTACTTACTCGGCAGACTTTGTTATTTACTGCAATTCACTTTCATTTCTACTTTCTACAATTCTCATTTACTTCTTGCCAAACATTACATTACAAACAAAGCAAAACGAAGAGGTTGCAAATACTTTCGTACAAACATTACGAAGTGATTGGAAACAAGTTTTTTCATTCGCTCGAACGGAAACTTACATTATTCTCATATTCGTTTTATTTCAATCCACTATGCTTGTTTCTATGGCACTCGATTCACAAGAAGTTGTTTTCACAAATCAAGTACTGTTTTTATCCGATATAGAATATAGCATGCTTGTTAGTATAACTGGTGCTGCTTACGTTTGCGGTTCATTTCTCGTCTCTCTCTTTGCCAAACGATTAGCAATTCAACATTGTATCGGATTAGGTATGATTTTCACAGCAATAGGTTATGTGATTTTTGCCTTTTCAAATTCATTTATAGTCGCAGCGAGCGGTTTCATTTTACTTGGCATTTCTTCATCATTTGCTGGTACTGGCTTTATAACATTTTATCAAAATAACATCCCTGTACATATGATAGGACGTATCGATAGCGTGTTTGATTCAATAAAAAATTTCATCCAAATCTTTTTCATTTTAGCAATTGGAGCATCCGCACAATTTCTTTCCGTTCAAATTACTGTAATCAGTAGTTCATTACTCATTCTTTTCCTTTCCTGTTTATTAGCAATCCGGGTAATGACGCCTTCACGAGAAAAATATTTTAAAGCTACAGGATCATCTTTGGAATATTAACCGCAACATAAAAAGCGGCTATTTGCCGGGCAGTAAGATCCCAATTGGTGTGGGCTAATAATCAGTGGGGGATGAACAAAACCCCCACTGATTAAAATTTCACTTTATGTTAAAATATTTATTGGATCTGATTATATAGGGGGGCTATTTTGGAGATTATATTCATTTTCATATGTATTATATTAGTAGCTTCTATTTTACAAACAAGTACAGGTTTTGGCTTTTCTATTATGGCAACACCTTTCTTACTCATGCTATTTCTACCACAAGAAGCTATACAAATAAATATCATTTTATCATTAATTATTTCCATATCACTCATTTGGAAAATAAGAATGGACATTGATTTTATTCTACTGAAAAGATTAATTTTCGGAAGTATAGTTGGTGTTCCTTTTGGTATTTTAATTTTCATTTCCATTAACATCAACACATTTAAATTAGCAATTAGCATCCTGCTCTTACTATTAACGTTGATGCTAATATGCAACTTTAAGATTAAATCAACAAAATCTAGAGATTTCTTAGTGGGTGGATTATCCGGTCTTTTAACGACAAGTATCGGTATGCCAGGACCACCCCTGTTACTTTACTTTACAGGAACTGATACGAAAAAAGAGAAGTTGAGAGCAACTACTTTGGCTTTTTATCTGTTTATATATTTCATTAGTCTAGTAACTCAAATACTCTTTACTGGCACAAACAAAACAATTTGGGAATCAAGTTTTTATGCTATTCCAATCGTATTTCTAGGTTTGTATATAGGTCAAATTATTTTCAAATGGCTTAATCAACGGATTTTTAAATTTTTTACATATACCCTTTTGAGTTGTACAGGCATTTATCTTCTCATTGAAAGTTTGAATTTGTTATAAATAAGTTTTTTAAATTAGAAGGTGCTTTAGAGTGTGCAATAACACATAGATCTAAACGAATTTATTGGTTTGGTGTATTTTTAAGTGCAGTGGAGTATTTCACATCAAAAATTAAACAAATTTATTTTAACCCCGTCTTAAAATCGGAACGGGGTTATACGTGTTTTAAGTTTTTAAATTAAATAACTTTATTGTCAGTTTACAATTAGTAGTCCCACTGATGATTCTTTCATGAGAAGAATATTTTAAAGCTACAAGATCATCAATAGAATACTAACTAAACCATAAAAAGCGGCTATTATGCCGCTTTTTACATTAAATATTTTAAAAATAAAAGACCGGATGTTACTATGACAAGAACATTGAAATAAATCATCCAGCCTTTCTCAAAATCTTTATATTTCTCTTCTTTTACTCCATGCTGTTTTAATTTCATAATAATCATAGCTAGTTCTTGTTCGTGCTCTATACTTCCAAATTGTATATATTTTTTATTATATTTAATCCCGTATACGTTTTTCATTTTTTTATGTTGTGAAATTGCTTGAATATCTTCTATTAACATACTGTATTCATTTACCTTTTTAAAATAACAATCTAATCCTTTCATCAGCAACCTTTTATTTGTTAAAACGATATAATAGTAAAAAGTTGCACCTACAGTATAAATATTCGGTATTACTTTTGTATTTACCATGCATCCCTCTTCTACTAACAGTTCATCCTCAATTTCTTCATTTTTTTGTAACTCTTCGCGAATTGATTCTTCTAACATTTGTAAAGTTAATTTTTTTAGCAGTTCACCATTTCTCACATAATACTTATCTATATTTATAGAATCATTCGCTTCTTTCTCTAAACGTGTAATTTCTTCTTCTGAATATTGGAGCTCATTTAACATCGATAATAATCTTTTATCCATATTACACACTCCCTTTCCACAGTTTTTGAAGTTTTTTCTTTCCACGAGAAATTCGATTGTATATATAGTCAGCCGTTACTTTTAATTCTTTCGCAATATCGTCAATGGAATACCCATCAATATACCTCTTTAAAAAGATATACCGATCCTTTGTATTTAAATCTTGTACGAGTTCCATAATCTCTTCTTCTTGTTCTATTTCATACCTATCATGGATACTTGTATCTATTTCTACGTCTTTATCGATTTTATTCTCTTTATATACTTTCTTTTTATATTCCAATGCCTTTAATTTAGTAATACCAATCATCCAAGATTTTAAGTTTCCCTTTTCTATATCAAATTGTTCGATATTAAACCAAATGACAGTAAATACATCATTATAACAATCATCTACATATTGTTTTTCAATAGGGGTACTTAATGATTTATGAATAATGTACAAAATTAATTTTCCATATTGATCAATTACTTCTTTCAAAGCATCTTGATCGCGTTTTTTCATAGCTATAATTAAATCCTCTTCAGAATCGAAAATCATAAACATCTTCCTTCCTCAGTTCCCCTTTAGCAGCTGCTTTTACTTACTATTGGCATTTCATTCTCATTTTCTATCACTTTTGTAAAAATTTATTAATTTTTATTTCTATGTATATGATAACAAATAAAATACCTAAGTTCAGAAAGTAGTATCTACATTCTGAACTTAGGTATTAACAATCAAACTATTCACTTAAACTAACGTTTTATCACAAAGCTCTGTTACATTTTTAAAGTATTGCAAGTTCTCCTTCGCTTCAGCTTCGTTAAATAAATTGAGCTGCTTCATTATTTCAGCGGCAAATTCAACGTACGCAGACCCTACCGCTGTTATGATTTTTCCATCAACGGTTACATCTTTATTTTGTTTATATTCCCATTCATGTAAATGCGCTAATTGTTTTTCATCTGATGTTAATGATGTTGAGAATTTCTTCTTATTAAGCACTCCTGCTGCATGTAGTAAAGATGTCCCTGCACAAATACCCGCTATCCATTTATTTTCCTTATGTAATTCGTTCACGATAGATAACAACTTTTCATTTTCTAAATGCTCAAAAATATGTCCTCCCGGTACGATAAAAACTTCATAGTCCGCTACTTCAATATGCTCGATAGAGACATGTGGTTGACACAAAAAACCACCCTCTCCTGTAACTGTTTTTCCGTCTACTGTTGCCGTTATTATTTCGAATTCCTTACTTATCAAAAATAAACTCGCTACATTCACTTCAAATTCTGCAAATCCATCAAATAAAAAGATTAAAGCTTTCTTCATGTTATCGCCTCCTCTATAACTATTCGAAAACAATCACATTTCTCCTCCAAAAAAGACAAACCCGCATTACAGGTTTGCCTTTTTACTTATTTCTTATTTAATCCTTTTTCATTTAAAAACTCTTTCATATGCATTCTTTTCTCTTTGGACATAAATGAACTCATTGATTCTGTCCATGTTACGTTTTTTTGATTTGACGATCTTTCCTTGTAATACGCACTCATCGTTTCATCATATTCGTTTAATAATTCATCATATTTCTTTTCATCGTATCCATTTTCATGAAGAATTGCTGCTACCGGTAATCGTGGTTTTACTCCATGCTCTTCATCTGGTACTCCGACTGTCATTCCGAATACCGGATATACTTTATCCGGTAAATGAAGCAATTCACTCACTTCTTTCGGGTTATTACGAATTCCGCCAATATAACAAATACCGTATCCTAAAGATTCAGCTGCAAGTGCTAAGTTTTGTGCAAATAATGAGGCATCTACTGTTGCTACAATAAAGTCCTCTACTCCCTCATGTTTAATCTCTGTTCCATGTTTTTCACATGCCATTTCAAGTCGCTTTAAGTCTGCACAACAAACAAAGAATGCTGCGCAGTCTTTCACGTGACGATTCCCGGATAACTCAGCTAGTTTACCCTTGAGTTCTTGATCTGTTACATATATAAGAGAATACGCCTGTACAAAATGTGAGGAAGCCGCATGTTGTGCAGCTTGCACCATTCTTTCTACTATCTCTTTTGAAATTGGTTCTTCTTTATATTTACGAACTGAAACGTGTTTCTCCATTTTATGTATCATCTCATTCATGAAAATCACTCCTTTTTTCTCTTCATAATGAAAAATTACCATATCTTTTTCATTATTCACAACTTATAAGCACAAAAAGAGCAATTCTTTTCGAATTGCTCTTTTTTAATGTTTATTAATACGGTATATGAAATTATATCGACGTTTTGGCAAATAACGACGAATTTATATGCTGTTATGCAATGCTTGTTAAGCTGCTTTCAACACTTTAATACCTTTTACGATATTCCAAATGAAGTAATAAATCCCTACAAGAATGAACACTGCATATGTGATCATCATTCCAATTCCAGCACCATCAGATTGATTGAAGCTTAAACCGTATACGCCCGACACTGCTAATCCTCCAAATAAAATTGCGTATGGGAAAACATGTGACCAAAATGCTTTTTTTGCGTGGTATTTCACTTCATCTTCCGCAACGAAGTACACGATAATTGGTAGTAAAAATGGTGCAAAAAAGATACTAAAGTAACATAACGAAGATAAAATATTATTTCCTTTCATCCGATTCACCTCTAAAGTTTTTTGTTACCTTCATTATGTCAGGAAACCTTTCCAGAAACTATCGCTTTACCTTTCATGAACATGACATTTTTGTAAGATTTCCCTCGAAATAAATCCCGCCTCAAATTTCGGGCGGGATTACTTTCACTATATTCGATTCATAAACCAATATTGCGTAATCGCTAAATATTCTCGTACATTCGATGGAATGATAATTGGCTTCGGTGTTTTGGCCGGAAGCCCTTCTAATTGCAAACCTTGTTTTGCAGCTATTTTTTTCGCTCTAAACATATGGAAATCGTTTGTTACGATCATACCTTTTTTCATATTGGCTGGAATTAACGGTTTTGAGAATTTAATATTTTCATCTGTGCTCGTCGACTTATCTTCCATTATAATGCGGTCTTCTGCAATATTTTGTTTCATTAATCCTTGTTTCATCGCTAATGCTTCTGTAATATCTTCACCTTTTCCTTGGCCTCCAGATACAATAGCAATTGTTTTATCATGTAATTTTAAATACTCAGCTGCTTTATCAATACGATATTGCAATGAATAAGAAGGTTTTGTTCCATTTACTTTCGATCCTAGTACAATTATATAATCCGCATCATCAATTGCATTCATATGCCCATGCTTATAAATGTTATATTGTAAAAAACCCGCATATACGGCGCAAATCATTATAACAACTAAAATATACTTGATTATTTTCTTCTTTCTCATATCCATATACCCCTATTTCCTTTACTTCCTTCATCATAATATCCATTTATTCGTTTGTATACAGACAAATTCCAATTAACCCTAATTTATCCTCCAAAAGGTAATATTTCTATTAATTTCGGGAATAGTAAGTACAACTTCGCACGAAGGAGTGTCCCTATTGCTTCTCTTTTTATGTAACGTATCATTCTTTTTTATCTTATTTTTACTATCACTTAAGCTACTTGGTAAATCTGCATTAGCACAACTAACTCCTCATGATTTTGGGGCTATTATCTTTTTATCCTATTTAGCTTTTCAAGCCATACCAGTCGCTGGTGCTTTACAAGCATTTCTCGGTATGGTCGTTATTACATGTTTGCATTTGCTTCTTACAAAATTAAGCCTACTCAACAAACTAAATCGTTTTATTCTCGGACACCCCATTATTTTAATTAAACATGGTGATATTATTTTTGAGAACTTACAAAAAAGTAGATATCCGATCCCTGAATTGCTTTCTAATCTTCGCGTCGCAGGATATCCAAGTGTTCATGAAATTGAGTATGCGATATTAGAAGCGAATGGAGCTATTAGTATTTTACCAAAAAGAGAACTTGTGCCTCTGACTCCAAAAGATATGAATATAGATGTTAAGTATGCAGGCTTACCAATTGCTCTTATCGTTGATTCACAAATTCAATACGATAACTTAAAATTAATCCATAAAAATGAAAAGTGGTTACATGCAGAGTTAATGGAGAAAGGCGTTACAAATATTAAAAATGTGGCTTTCGCTTCTGTTCAGGAGACAGATGGATCTTTTGCGATTAGTTTAAAAGAATAAAAAAATCCCCTTGACTTGTTCAAGGGGATTTTCTTCACTATATTGCTTCCTTCTCTCTCGCCATGTTTAACGGAACAGGATGTTTCATGCGATTCATCGTAAATACGATAATTGCTGTCAATACTTCCGCTACTGGCATAACGAGCCAAATTCCAGTTATACCAAATACTTTTGGCATAATCCATAACAATGGGATAACAAATAGTAAACCTCGGCTCATTATTATAAGTACTGATTTTTTCGTTTGTCGCACTGATTGGAAGTATTCTCCGTATACAATGTTATAGCCTAAAAATACATATTGAATAAAGAATAAACTAATACCTGTTAACGTTAACTCCAGTAGTTCTGGCGATTGAACATCAAATAAACCAATAATATATTTCCCGAAGAATAAACCGATGACAATTGCAATACCTCCGAGTACTACCGCAATTTTTACAGCGAACTGCAATCCTTCACGTAATCTTTCTGATAAATTTGCACCGTAATGGAAACTAGCGATTGGTTGTAACGCTGCACCAACACCGAAGAATAATAGCAATGTCATTGCATGAATACTATTCACCATCGCATAAGAAGCTACACCTAGTTCTCCTGCATATTGAACGAACGCAATATTAAAACCGATCGTTACGATTGCAACTGTACTTTCTGCTGTAAAGCTTGGGAAACCGATCACCATAATTTGTTTAACCGTATCCCATTCAAAATGGAATTTCGTCCACTTTAAAACACTATTTTTTCTAAAGAAGTGAGTTAATAATACAAGGAAACCAATTGCTGCCGAAAGAATAGTCGCTGAAGCAGCACCAGTTACACCCCATCCAAAGATGAAAATAAAAATATAGTCGAACACTATATTTAATACAGCCGTTACAACAAGACCTGCCATTGCTAAATTAGGATTTCCGTCATTTCGTATAAATGTACTTAAAATATTTTCTAAAACGTATATCATTCCAAATGTTAATAACACCTGTAAATAGTCTAATGCGTATGGTAAAATCACTTCATTCGCACCAAATAAATATGCTAAATCTTCTATTCTCCATAAGCAAATAGCTGCTAAAACGCCAACGATAACAACTGCTACTGTCATAGATTGAGTAAAGATAGACCTTGCTCTTTCCAGTTTATTTTCACCTAGTGCAATGGAATATAGCGTTGCTCCGCCCATTCCAATCCATAATGAAATAGAGAAGAAAATTGAAAATGCTGGAATAGCTACGTTTACTCCGGCTAAACCGTTCGCTCCAACTCCTCTACTAATCATGACTGCATCAATCACAATATTAACCGACATTAATACCATCCCAAGAACAGCTGGTATTAAATACGTAATAAATAAACTTTTAATTGGTTTTTCTCTTAATTTTTCTGTTGTTTCCATCATATAAATGCTCCTTTTTCAATGCTCTGTTCACAGTTTAAACCTTCAAGTTACTTGAAGGTCAATAGAGAATCGAAAAATATATAAACCTATTTTTTAACAACAGGTATTTGAATTTCCGTTACTTGCTCCTTCGGATTTTCTGTTACGGACCAATCAATTAATGCAAGTTCCAGTGCATCTCCGCACACTTCATATCCTTCGTTATCAATGTGCTTTAATAATTCCGTATACGTTGCGTCTGTTTCTTCATATGGTCCATGGTGATAAGAACAGGCAAATATCCCTTCTTTTATTTCATCTGAAGTATGCGCTTCAAAAGGCATGTAATCCAATAAAATAAACACACTGTTATATGCTTGAAACTCATTTTGCATTAATGCTTTTTTTGAAACTGTTACACCGATATCACCTGAAAATAAACTATTATCAATTTGCTTCATATTTTTTTGCAACGAATGGATATAATATTCAAACATATCATCCGTTGTATTTGGTGCAACTGCAATTGCTGTAATTTTTCGTTTCGGTATCTTTTTATAAATAATTTGATTTGCTTCAGATTTCGTCGCTTTCTTCATTAAATGGATTTTATGTTCCATTTTTGCCAAAGCATACTCGATTTCTCTTTGTTTTTTCAGCATCATTTCTTGTTGTTTTTCAAGTAAATTCAGCGCATAAGATGGATTTCGTTCATCAATATATTTCTTTATTTCCTTTAACGGGATGTTCAATTGGCGTAAAAATTTAATCGTATCTAATAGTGAAAACTGATCAATTGTGTAATAACGATAATTGGTTTGAGGGTCAACAATTGACGGATGAAAAATCCCTTTTTCATCATAATAACGTAATGTAGATTCCGCTATATTATGCATTTTCGCCATTTCCCCAATTGTAAAACGTTGATTTAATAACATTTTTCTTTCTCCATTCATTATATGTAAACTTTATTACTTCCTATTATATATCTATATCCCCCGTTTCTAAAACGAATCCTCTCATGAAAATCTGCTATTTTTTCATTGATTTTTAATAAATTTTATTATATATTAATTACAGGTTCAAATTACAAGTTCAAAAGAACTCGTAAATAGACCCTTTGTTTAATGGATCTTTACATATTATCATTAGGCAAATTCCGAGAAATCGTATGATAAAAATAAAAAATGATGAGGAGAGGATCAAATGGAATTCGAATTTTTCTTTCAGATTGCACTTATTTTATTAAGTACAAAGCTCGCTGGTGACCTTAGTGTTAGATTAGGTCAACCTTCTGTACTCGGTAAATTAATCGTTGGTATCGTTATCGGTCCAGCTATATTCGGATGGATTGAAAATTCAGAGCTTCTAACACAATTAAGTAATGTCGGAGTTATTCTTTTAATGTTTATGGCAGGACTTGAAACAGATTTAGAAGAATTAAACGCAAATCGTAATTCTTCTTTAGCTGTTGCACTTGGAGGTATCGTTCTTCCATTCGTAGGTGGTTACGTTGCCGGTCTTGTTGTCGGTATGGAACAAGGGAATGCTGTCTTTTTAGGATTACTTCTATGTGCAACAAGTGTTAGTATTTCCGTTCAAACACTTCGTGATTTAGGTAAAATGAAAACACGTGAAAGTACGACGATGCTTGGAGCCGCTGTATTTGATGACATTCTTGTTGTTATTTTATTAGCATTTGCAATGAGCTTCTTAGGCACAGATGACGTTAACTTAACAATGATTATCTTGAAGAAAGTAGTATTCTTTGCTTCTATCATTTTAATTGGCTGGAAAGGTGTTCCAGCAATCATGCGTTGGTTATCACCACTTCGCGTATCTGAGTCTATCGTTAGTGCTGCGCTTATCATCTGTTTCTCATTCGCATACTTCGGCGAACTATTAGGAATTGCTGGTATTATCGGTGCTTTCGCAGCTGGTATCGCTATTTCTCAAACGAACTACAAACATGAAGTAGAAAAGAAAGTAGAACCAATTGCTTACGCTATGTTCGTTCCAGTATTCTTTGTTAGTATCGGTATGAATATTACATTTGACGGTATTGGCGATCAAATTTGGTTCATCTTAGCATTAACAGTTATCGCTGTATTCACAAAACTAATCGGTTGTGGATTCGGTGCACGAATCACTGGATTTGATGCAAAGTCTTCTGCAATTATCGGTGCTGGTATGGTTTCTCGTGGTGAAGTTGCACTTATCATCGCAGGAACAGGACTTTCTTCTGGCCTATTAGCACAAGATTACTTTACAGCAATCGTTATCGTAGTTATTTTAACAACGATGATTACACCACCAATGTTAAAATACACTTTTGGTGCAAAAGATAAAGCAATGAAAGCAAGTAAATAAGTTTACTATAATAAAAGGAGATTGCTATCTTAAAAGATAGCAATCTCCTTTTTCATTTTCTCTTTAAACAATTCCATTCATTTTTAACCATTTTTCAAAAATGGAGCGTGCTTCTTCATCATCGATATCATCACGAAATGAATAGACTTTAATGCCGTAATCATCTATATATTCACCTAGCTTCATTTCACTTACTTTCTCATAAAGACTCCCTGCTTCATATTCTGGAATATATGCATCCCAAACTGCCTCATTTATTCTTTTGTACGCTGTCACTTCTAAATCATAACCATCTTCATAATATCCGATGTGATAATGTTTGTTAGGATCATATTTCTCCATTAAAAGCTCCTCCTAATAAACAAAAGCGAGCCTTATATTACAGCTCGCTCCTCTCGTTCTATTTATTAAATACGTTCCATCGCTGTCTTCAACGTTCCGACAATAAAAGCAATTTCTTCACCTGAAATAACGAGCGGCGGTGCTAATGTTAATACGTTATTATACCCTGCTGTTGTCATACCGTTGCGTCCGATAATGAGCCCTTTTTCTTTACAAGCATTTACAACACTTGCAATTTTGTCATTATCAATTGGTTCTTTCGTCGCTTTATCATTTACTAGTTCGATTCCAACTAATAGCCCTTTCCCTCTAATATTTCCAACAAGCGGATGTGCCCCAATTTCTTCTTTTAATTGATTTAATAAAAGTGAACCCATTTGTGCAGAGCGCTCAATTAAATTTTCATTTTCCATAATCTCTAAGTTTTTAAGTGCTAATGCACAAGCCGCTGGATTTCCACCAAATGTATTAATATGACGGAAGAATTCATATTCTCCCTTCCCTTTAAACGCTTCATATATTTCTTTTTTCACAGCTGTCGCTGATAACGGTAAATAAGCACTCGTAATCCCTTTTGCCATCGTGATAATATCAGGCTTAACGTCATAATTCATAAATCCAAATGCTTTTCCTGTACGTCCGAAACCGCAAATCACTTCATCGCTAATGAGTAGTGCACCGTGTTTTTGACACGTTTCATGAACAGCTTTCATATAGTCTTTTGGCGGCATTAAAATGCCTCCGCCCGTAATAATTGGTTCCATAATAAAAGCTGCAATCGTTTCACTTAATTCCCATGTCATAACGCGATCTACTTCTTTTACACATTCTACATCATAAATATTTTGCGATTCCATTTCTGGCATGCGGTAACAATCTGGAGGCGTTACGTGTAAAAAACCTGAAGCAAATGGCTCATATTGGTATCTACGCTGTGCTTGGCCAGTTGCCGCCATCGTTGCCATTGTGTTTCCGTGATAACCACGATAACGTGACATAAATTTATAACGATGCGGTTCACCTTTTTGAGCATAGTATTGCCTTGCTATTTTAAAAGCTGTTTCGTTCGCTTCCGAACCACTATTAGAGAAGAATATAACATACTCTCCTCCAAGCCACTCGTTTAACTTTTCAGCGAGCTTAATTGCTGGTTCATGTGATTGTGACATCGGAAAGTACGATAATGTTTGCAATTGCTTATAAGCTGCCTCTGCGAGCTCTTTTCTTCCATACCCACTATTTACACACCAAAGGCCACTCATACCGTCTAAATATCTTTTCCCCTGTATATCTTCAACCCAGCACCCTTCTGCTTTCGCCCCTACCATTGTACTACTCGGGCTAAAGGGACGCATTCCGTGCCACACATATTGCTCATCTTTTGCTAATAATTCATCGGTTTGTTTTGTCTTCATCATTTCTTCCACCTTCCATAACAACTTATTTTTCACAAAGCTGCGCTGGTACCATGATGAGTTAAATTTCTCCCTGCCTATTTTCATTCCACAAAATTAAGACAAATCCTACTTACAAAGCAGTATTATTTACAATAAAATGACAAAAGAAAAAGGAGCTTTTCTTATATATCGAAAAGCCCCTCTTTTTTAATGTGAAGACGCATCGCTAATACCATGACCAGTATTAGATTTCACAAGAATTTCATCAAATTTCGCTGCATCTTCTTTCTTACTAGATAAAACTGTCCCTAAATATGCTGCAAGGAATCCAAGCGGAATTGAAATAATTCCAGGTGTCGTATATGGGAAAATCGCTTCCCCAACAAATATAGCTTTTCCAGCTACTGGGTTCCAAACGTTTGGACTTAACGCTACGAGAACAATCGCTGATACAAGACCAACAATCATACCAGAAATTGCTCCTGTTGTATTAAAACGCTTCCAATAGATTGTAAATAATATAACCGGTAAGTTTGCACTCGCTGCAACTGCAAATGCTAGTGATACTAAAAATGCTACGTTTAATGTTTGAGCAAATAAAGCAAGTATAATAGATACTATCGCCACCCCAATAGACGCATAACGCGCCATTGACACTTGCTCTTTTTCCGTTGATTTTCCTTTACGAATAATCTCATTATAAAAATCATGCGCGAATGCTGATGCTGCTGTTAACACAAGCCCTGCTACTACAGCTAAAATAGTTGCAAAAGCAATTGCTGATACGAAAGCAAATAAGAAATCTCCGCCTAATGCTTTTGCTAATAAAGGTGCTGCCATATTACCAGCAGGGTTTGCTTTAATAATCGCCTCATTTCCTACAAACGCTGCTGCTCCAAACCCTAAGAAAATTGTCATAATATAAAACGCGCCAATTAACCACGTCGCATATACAACAGATTGACGTGCAGTTTTTGCATCACGTACTGTAAAAAAGCGGACAAGAATATGTGGTAATCCCGCTGTACCAAGGACTAGTCCTAAATTTAAAGAAAGTGTATCAAGACCATCCTTATACTTTACTCCTGGATTTAAAAACGAATCTTTTAATGGAGTAGCTGTTTTCATGTGAGCGAACATTTCAGTCACACTGAAATTAAATTTGGAGAAAACGATAACAGAAATAATAAATGTCCCTGCCATAAGTAGTACAGCCTTTACAATTTGAACCCAGCTCGTAGCTGTCATTCCTCCGAAAATAACATACACAGTCATAAGTGTACCTACGATTAATACAGATGTCGTATATTCAATACCTAATAATAGTTTAATAAGTGCACCCGCACCAACTAATTGTGCAATCATATAAAAAATTGAAATCGTCATCGTATTAAGCGCTGCTATACCACGAACTTTTTTCGCATCAAAACGTGCCGCAATCATATCCGCTAACGTGTACTTCCCTAAATTTCTAAGCGGTTCTGCGACAAGATATAGAACAACTAAATAAGCAACTAAAAAGCCGATACTATAAAAGAACCCATCAAACCCAGTTAACGCTATCGCTCCGGCTATACCAAGAAATGACGCAGCAGACATGTAATCCCCAGCAATAGCCAGACCATTTTGCCAGCCAGTTAATCCCCCTCCAGCCGTATAAAATTCACTCGCATTTTTCGTTTTTTTCGATGCGAAATACGTGATAACGAGCGTACCAAGGACAATAATTAAAAATAGTGCAAACGCAGTAGTATTCAAATTCAGCCCCTCCCTTTTTGCATATCTTGCAGAATTTTTTGCGAAATTTGATCAAAGGATTCGGCTTTCTTGCTGTAAATCATACATAATGACCATGTCATAATAAATTGCGCAAAAGCAAATACCCATGCCCATGTCACATCACCAAACGCCGGTGTATTAAGCACCTTTGAATAGGATGTTAAAATAGGTAGTGCTATAAAAAAACTTAAAAAGAAAATACTCATCGGAATGATAAACTTCTTTTTCGTATTTAATAACAATTGAAACTCTTCAGACTGAACAACTTCTGTATAATTCACCTCATTTTTTAACTTACGTGCTGACGTATCATCTCGTTTCATTCTCTGGTCCCCTCTCTTACTTGAAATGCACTTCCCCCTTGCATACCTAAAAACTAAATTTTATAAATATTCAGAAACTTATTTTCATTTTAGACAATCCGTACATTCCTGCAAAGATTTTTCGATAGACATTTTTCGGCATTTTCCCCTAAGTTTTTAATATACTTTTTCACCATAAAATTCGAGTACTTCAATCCACACCAATCGGGATAAAAAAAGTAGTGCTTATCGCACCACTTCTGTCTTTTTCTCTTTTTCTAAATTACGGGCTGTTTCGCTTAATTCAACTTCTTTTCCATCTTTAAGCGTTCCAAATATAAAATCGAATACTGGATTTGAAACACCAAACCAAAACTTTTCATTTTTATAATGGTGTAATATATGCTGTTTTTTTAGCCATCTTCCAAACTTAGTGAAGGGACGAATCGGTTTATGTGCAATATAATGTTTCCATTCATAAACGAGGAGCATGATAATCATTCCGATTCCGAATGAAAGTGTAACAGTAACACTTTTTGTAATACCATACGTTATAAGTAAATATATAGTAAAGCTAGGTATACTAAACCATACAGGCAAAAATAAAAGCTTTAAATCATCTGGATATACGTGATGATCATAATGTAATCTTCTTAACATTTTTAATAAAAATGCGTTTTTAGGCGGCTTTAGATGGAATAAAAAACGGTGTGTCATATATTCGTTAAACGTATAAAAAACAATCCCAAACATACACGCTAACATACCAATCCATGTGAAAAATTGCATTTTTAAAATAATGATAAAAATTAATAAAATACTATACATAATAACAATATCATGTTGCAAAAAGAACTCTTTTACCACTCTCTTCATCGTTCTTCCCCCTTTTCCAAAAAAACAGCCGTAACATATCGTTACGACTATTTTTTTCTATTTTATTCTATTCACTTTACAAATTTGCCTGCTGTTCTATTGCCGAGAAAAAAGTGTTCGGACCAAATATATTTTGCTTCGGAATAATGTGTTCTACTGCAAACACTGTTACTTCTCCTCTTTGTACTTCTCCAATAATGAGACCAAATACTTCATGATTTACCGCAAACGTTGGTTGTTTCGTTTGCAGTAACCTTGCTGCATTTTTAAATACCGCTTCATATAATGGGTTCCTGTCAGTAATTTCTTTTCGGATTTTTGGTGCTAACGTGATGATAATTTCTTTTCCGTCAATAGTGGTTCGATACATAAAAATCTCCCCTTCAATCTTATGTGAACAACTGTAAAGCTTTGTATGCAAAATGGATGGAATATCCTACTAAAATAATACCTGCTCCGGCTGTAATATAGCCAAGTGCTTTTGGTTTTAATAAAGTTCTTCCAAAATGTACAGAAAAAGCAATATTTAAGTTCCACAAAATAATACCAACAATAATGCAAAGACTGTACAAAAAAGCTTCTTGTTTCGTTACCTTTGTAAGCAATGAGCTAAGTGTACTTCCGTATATACCAAACCAAAAAACGAGATTTAATGGGTTGGATATCGCAATTAAAAATCCCGCCATAAAAGATTGTTTAAGTCCACCTACCTCTTCTTTGTTATATTCCATATTCGAGTGGGAGATTCCTTGTTTTACACTTTGAAATCCTAAATAAAATAACAGGAAAAACCCAGTGCAGTACATAAAAGCTTGTACATATGTATACATAAACACAGAAGATAAACCAAAATAAATAAGAAGCATAAACAAAATATCAGCAGTCATTCCTCCGATTCCAACAATCCACGCATGCCAAAATCCACGTTCAATTCCACGTTTTAACATTTCAATATTAATTGGACCTACCGGCGCAGCTAATGAAATACCCAATACTATTTGTTGTATAATTGCTCCAAACATCGCTCTATCCTTTCTACTTCTTTTACTATTAAGTAATGATGCAAATATAGAAAATAGACTAGCTTTCATAAAAATTATTCACTAATACAATACCCTTTTTTATCCAAAATATACAAAAGAGCCATCAGTTGATGGCTCTTATTTCTCTACTCTATGATGAAAAGGACATTTACCTTTAACCGGCTCAATATCATCCCCTATGAAATATTGTTTCCATTCACGATGATTAGGATCGCCGTAGTGACTAATGTTAGGGTGCTTCGGCAACTGATCCCACTTTTCAACTCGTTCACGGACCATTTGTCTTGAATACGACCCTTTAGGACGATCTCCTTCTAATCCCTCGAAAATAGTTCGTGGCTGGAATCCAATAACGAGAGAATTTCCTAAATGCCTAGTCTTTCGCTGTTTATAAGCCGGCGCATTTCCAAACGCAAATATCGGTTCACCACCAAATGAAAATTCCCATAAATAATGATCTGGATCTTCAGGAATTTGCTTCGGCCATGTTTGATCATCGTTTTCATGTAAATATTGTAGTACTTTCCAAAAATAATCTCGATAATATTCGATTGATTTCTCTTCACATTCCGGCTCTACAAAAAGAAAAAAGCCTCTTCTTACAATTGGCCGTTCTTTCATTAACTCCAAAAAAGATAACATTGTATTGGGTAAATGCCCCCAATCATTATGAGAGAGAAATGAATAACGAAGTTCATTCTTTTTCAAAGCTGTTAAACCGAAATAACACGGAAAAGTTGGTTCTAGCACGACATTCGAAAAATCATGAAATTCTTTTGCAACCCAATTCGGTATGTCGGCTCTATTTTTCATCCCTTCATTATCTAATAAATAAGACTCATCCATTCTTTCACCTCATTATGTACAGCATTCACTTAAGAATATTACATACTCGGCTTGTCCTATACCTTTTTAAAAATTCGAGAAAAAATTAATTCAAAATACAAAATTTTAAAAACGCTTACTTGACTAAATTCTACCAATTCATGTATATTTAAATTAATCATTTGGCAGAATATTCGAGAATATAGCATTTTTTATTTATATTATTTTTTAATGAATTTCACTAAATGAAAAAAGGAATCGTTTTTAGGAGGAATTGTGACATGCAAGGAAAAGTAAAATGGTTTAACAATGAAAAAGGTTTTGGATTTATCGAAATGGAAGGCTCTGAAGATGTATTCGTACATTTCTCTGCTATTCAAAGCGACGGCTACAAAGCTTTAGAGGAAGGTCAAGAGGTATCTTTCGACATTACTGAAGGAAACCGTGGACCTCAAGCTGCTAACGTAGCAAAACTTTAATCCCACATATGACAGGAGGTTACCTTACTTGGTAACCTCCTTTGTTATTCCTTTGTATATTTCCGTTTTCCAGAGCAAAAACTATGTGAAATGCGCAAAATACAAAGGAGGCAATAACAATGGGGTCACATGTAAATGATTTTGAAGAAGTAAAATTCCGTGTAGAAACTGCACAAAAAATGGTAGGTTCTGCAACAATTTCAATGGATCCAGACACATTAGAGCATGCCACTACTGCAGTAGAATCGGCTCGTTCTCAGCTTGAAATCATGAAATCCGTTGCAACGGATTTAGATGAGCCATTTCTAATGAATGAAGAAAAAAAATTAAGTAAATGCGAGCATCAATTACACGAAGCAAAGCACTAAAAAACATCCAGAGAAAATTCTCTGGATGTTTTTTTATGACAATTGCTCCCCATACTTTTTCAACTTCTCTCCAACCGTACATTGCCGTATACAAAAAGAATGGGCATAGTATTTACTATGATTTTTCCGATTATGTTCCTGCAGGAAACATCCTCCGCAATACGTTTCTAATAAGTCATTTACCTCTGTAATGAGTTGCTTCTTCTTCACGTGTGCACCTCTCTATTCGGTTATTTCTTTATGACTATCAATTGTCGTCCCTTCTAATGCTTGCGCTGCTAATTGATGTGCCTCTTTATTTTGTTTTCTAGATATCGGTTCACAAATAAGCTTTAATTTCAGTTGCTTCGCTTTTTGTTCAATTTGGTCTAAGTAATGATTTAAATGTTCATCATAGCAAGGCCATTCACCAGCTAATTGCTGCAGTACAACTTGAGAATCTCCACGAAGTGTAACTGCTTCATATTTAATTCCTAATTCCTCGAGTGTATTCATCCCGTATAATAATGCTGCATACTCCGCTTCATTATTATCATATATGCCTTCTATGTATGCATTGCGACGAATTCGGTAATTTGTATTTCCTTTTTTATAGTATACACATATACCAACCCCAGCTTCTTTCGTCTGCACATCATAACCACCATCAAAATAAACTTGAATTTCTTGCGGATCTTCCTCCACTTGCTTACTCAGTTTTTTCATTTCTTTTAATGACCATTCCGCGTCCATTTCATCGAAAAATAAAAGTTCTTTCACCCTACCTGTTTTCTCAAAATCCTCTGCAAATTGCAGTACATCTTCTATGTTCATATAATCTGTCGTTAATTCCGTCTGCAAACCGCGCTTCGTTTTATACAACCAATGAATTTTATATTTCATACTAGATTCCCCTTTTATAAGACTTCTTATATGTAGCCAGCTAATGAAAGCCTCACTTTATTTTATTATATTGTATCAAGAGTCACAGCATTATATTCAATGTGATTACATACAAAAAGAGCTATCCCTATAGGAATAGCTCTTTCATCTATTGCATAAATCTTTCAAATTGCACTCGCTTATTAATCCAGTACATTACAGGCATACCAATTGCCATTACAACAAATTCACCAACTGCACAAGTTAGCCATGTCAATAAAAATGGCAGATCAAACGCAAGATGAAGTTCAATTGCAATCATAAACATTGTGACTGTAAAAATAACTGTATTAAAAATCATACGAGCCCAAACACCTTTAATGAAGCGCATAGAAATAATAGTTGCAAGTAATGCAAGAATGGATTGCCCTACTCCAAATACTAAATCATAAGCGATCATAGGTGAGAAAAAGAGATTCGTTAAAAATACCCCTAATACAATCCCGTAAATTGCTTTCTTATTGAATACAACGAGATGATTAAACATCTCTGAAATACGAAACTGTACACTGGTAAAGCCAAATGGCTGAATAAGCATAGAAACAGCAATATATAATGCCGCTAAAATACCATTACCGACTAATGTCCTTATATTCATGACAAAATCTCCTTAGTTTTTTTACGTGGGATGGTTTCGAACCACGTTATTCGTTTTTAAGCAACAAGATTATATTTTACGCAATAGGCACTCTTTCGTCAATAGATTCCTATCATTTACTACCTTTTTTCTTTTGGACAACGTATAATAAAACATATGAAAGATTTAGGAGGTTTCACTTCATGACAGCAACAATTCAAAATGAAAAAGTGATCGTTTCCATTTCTGACAAAGGTGCAGAATTACAAAGCGTTCGCTTAAAAGAAGATAACACTGAATACTTATGGCAAGGCGATTCTACTTATTGGGGGCGCCGCGCACCAATTTTATTCCCAATTGTCGGCCGATTAGTAGATAATACATACTACGTAGATGGTAAACCATATTCTTTAACACAACACGGCTTTGCTCGTGATCTTACATTCTCTGTAAAAGAACAAAGTGAAACGAATATTACTTATATTGTTACTAGTAATGAAGAAACATTAAAAAAATACCCATACGAATTCGAATTACTCGTTTCTTATGAGCTAGATGGACAAATCGTTCATGTAACATATAAAGTAAATAACCCTACTTCAAAAGAGATGTTTTTCTCAATCGGAGCACATCCTGGTTTCAACTTCCCCTTATTAGAGGGCGAATCATTTACAGATTATCATTTATCATTTAATGGTTCTGAACGCTTAAAAACAAGCGTATTAGAAGGACCTTATCTTTCAAGTAAAAAGCAATTAATCGCTGAAAATGCGAATGAATTACCACTTACATACGATTTATTCAAAAATGATGCACTTATTTTTGAAAATATGAATACGGATGAAATCTCTATTCGTTCTCATAAACATAATAAATTTGTAAAAGTAGAATTTGACGGATTCCCATTTGTGGGTGTATGGACACCAGGCGAGAACGCACCTTTCTTATGTATTGAACCTTGGTACGGGATTGCTGATGAAGTAAATCCGGCAAAAGATTTCAAGGAAAAAAAAGGAATTCAATCTTTACAAACGAATGAAACATTTACATGTCGTTATAGTATTACAATCGGCTAAGTCACTCTATCCCCTACTTCAAAGAAACATATAAGTAGGGGATCATCTTATAATTTGGAGGTTTCTCATTTTGATTGAAGTATATATTGATGGTGCATCAAAAGGAAATCCTGGTCCTTCTGGTGCAGGAGTGTTTATTAAAGGGGTGCAACCAGCTGTACAGTTATCATTGCCCCTTGGGACAATGTCCAATCATGAAGCAGAATACCACGCTTTACTTGCGGCATTAAAATATTGCACGGAGCATAATTATAACATTGTCTCTTTTCGTACCGATTCGCAGCTTGTCGAGCGAGCTGTCGAAAAAGAATACGCAAAAAATAAAATATTTGCACCACTATTAGAGGAAGCACTGCAGTACATAAAAAGTTTCGATCTCTTTTTTATTAAGTGGATTCCAAGTAGTCAAAATAAAGTTGCTGATGAATTAGCTAGAAAAGCTATCTTACAAAATTAACGGGGGTATGAGTGTGAAAAAAGATTGGGTTGCTCCTCTTGCTTTATTATTCGTCTCTTTTATTTGGGGAGCTACGTTTGTTGTCGTTCAAAATGCTATGTCTTTCGTTGGTCCATTTACTTTTAATGGTATTCGCTTTTTATTCGCTGGAATTATTTTATTATTCGTTCAAATGATTTTCTCAAAAAGAGCTTCAAAACAAGATATAAAACAGAGTAGCTTCGCTGGATTAATTGTTGGATTCTTTTTATGTATTGGCTATGTATTACAAACATTCGGCTTACTTTATACAACTTCTTCAAAAGCTGGTTTCTTAACAGGGCTTAGTATCGTTATGGTACCAATTTTGTCTTTTATCTTTTTAAAACAAAAAGCTACCATTTTTATCGTAATGGGCATTGCTGTAGCAACAGCAGGTTTATACTTATTAACGGCTGGTGATTCTTTTCAATTAAACATTGGAGATATACTCGTTCTCGGTTGTGCAGTTGCTTTTGCTGCCCATATTCTTGTTAACGGTTTCTTTTCTAAGAAAATATCACCTTTATTACTAAGCACCTCTCAAGTATTAGCTGTCGGTATATTTTCTTCTATTTGCGCTTTTTTGTTTGAAGATTGGGAAAAATTATTTTCAGTTTCACTATGGACGAATCAATCCTTTTTATTCGCTCTATTTCTAACTTCCCTATTTGCGACATCCATTGCTTTTTTCATTCAAACATCGGCACAAAAACACACTTCTCCAACGAGAGTAGCAATAATCTTCGCAATGGAGCCTGTTTTTGCAGCATTAACAGGCGTTCTAGTTGCAAACGAACAACTTTCTATTTCTGCCATTATCGGTTGTTTATGTATTTTCCTAGGCATGGTTTTTGTTGAGCTACCTTCCAAAACAAAAAAAGAAGCGCAGGCTGCGTGAAGTTATGCTTGTAACTTCCGCATAAAAGCCTTAGCGCTTTTTTTATCTGTAATTTCTTCCTCTTTCAATCGTTCTAATAACGCAACAAAATAACTGCCATCAAACTGTAATTGATGTTTAATCGTCGCTTCTATTGCTACGTTCACAATCCCATCAGATGCACCAGTATATCCTTGTCCGAACATAATAAATCCTTGTGCTTCCTCTGATAATTTAAATCCTTTCGTATGTAAGAATGAAAGATAATCTTCTACTGTTTGCATGATATTCCCACCTACTCAAAAATTCTCCACTTCCTATCATACATGTTTTTATACTCTATGAGAATGAAATTTATTTGACAACTTTGTAAATCTATCGTCTACTTCTTAGAAAAAAGAGGAGTTCCTTACAATATAAAAGAATATGTAAAGTGGAATTTATTTTATATTAAAGGGGATATCGAATGAAACAAGCACTATTAATTATCGATGCTCAGCAAGAATTAATGGATGGAAATGAACAAGAAAATGAAGTTTTTCGTAAAACCGAGCTATTATCTACACTAAATACAGCCGTACAGAAAGCAATAGATTCAAATGCCCTTATTGTTTTCGTAAGAGATATCGATGTTGCTTCTGGTAGCGGAGAAGGATTTGAAGTACATAATCAAATTAAAGTACCTCAGTCTGCAATCCTTATTAATAAAGCAGCAACAAACGCTTTCTATGGCACTTCTTTACTTGAACTTTTAAAAGAAGAGAAGATTAGCCATATCGTTATCGGTGGATGTAAAACAGAACATTGCATCGATACCGCCGTTAGAACAGCAACTGTACAAGGATTTGACGTTACATTAATTAAAAATGGTCATTCCACAACTGATTCTAACGTGTTATCTGCAGAGCAAATTATTGGTCATCATAATAAAACTCTACATGGACATTATAACGTTGATCATTTTTCAATGGTTAGAGATGTCGAGGAAGACCTTTTTCAACCTATTCATGATCAATATCGCGATTAATATGGCTATAAAAAAGAATCCTTTTCACAAAAGGATTCTTTTTTATCCAAAAATTTGCGCTGCAATACTGTATAGTTCTCCATTTCTTTTCAAAATTTGATCACTATTTTTTATCATAATTGGTGGGGTATTAACCTTTTGAAAACCAGTAATCTCTAATTCTTTCATGAAACCTTTCTTTCCTTCTGGTACATCAATTCTTAATTTACCATGATGCTCTCTTGCTAAATAATGTACCATTCTCATTGCCATCGCATCATTTTTAGCAACGACCGGCCCTATTATTTTATTTTCTGGCGTTTGTATACTTAAACCGTAACCTAATACATTTTGTTGTGCATCCTTTGTAACAATACATTGTTCACTTTGAATAATTCGATACTTTAAAAACTCTTCTCTATTTGTTCCAAATGCATCTTTATCTATTTGTATTATTTCTTCTAAATCACGTTCTTCATAATTCACAATATCCTCTTCATTTCCTACACAATGGTAATTCGCATTGTACGAGTTACATATGTATTTAGAAACATAACTAACAGCCCTGAATCCTAGTTTTTCATATAAAATTTTCCCCTCATCCGTGGCAATAAGCATAATGGGGGTTTGAGTTAATACGCTTTTAACACATAAATCCGTTATTATCTTTCCAATCCCTCTTCCTTTATAATCTGGATGTACAATTACCATTCCAATTGAGGCTAATGTCTCCCCGTATAGTATAATTGCTGCGCTAGCAATAAGCTCTTCTCTCTCATTTACTACACCATATACTATACCCGTATTCAAAATCATCTCAATTTCCTCTCTGTTGTAATCCCAGCCAATATGAGAAGATAATGCTACAATATCCTCTCTTTTCCCTTTCCTAAGACGCTCCACCCTAATCTCCACTTCAATCATTCCCCATCTCCTTCTTTAGACGTTTGAACCATTCTGCATGAATCAACTTGTACATGTTTCCCTTTATCACTCACACACATATCCTATTTTGACCAAGACTATATTGTAAATGAGGTGACAACATGCCCATTACGAATCGATTTTCTACCACCACTAACGGCGCACTCGCTATTACAGGAAACACACTAGGTTTAAGTAAAATTAGCAATCTAAACCGTGCTGGTACAATCGGTGCAATTGGTGCATTCGTAACTACGAATACCGCTTTACAAGTAACTACTTTTCCTGCAGGTACAACGTTAAACTATACACAAAATAGTTCTACCGCTATTTTGAATATCCCTGCTGGTAGTACTATTCTTTACGCAGAACTCGTTTGGGGTGGAAACTATTTATCTCGGGATCAAAACATTACGAGTGTATTAGGAAACCCCGTTTCTTTTACAACACCTGTGTCAACATACTCAATTACCCCTTCGGCTGTTACAGCTTCAAATCAAACATTCGTTTCTGGATCTGTCACATTTGGATTTTACACACGATCAGCGGATGTAACGTCACTCGTTCAAGCTGCTGGATCTGGATCTTATACAACAGGTTCTGTTCCTGGACTTGTAGATCCTTTAGACGCTTCTAATGGAGCCATTAATTCTGCAGGATGGACGCTTATTGTCGCTTATCAAAACGGTTCCTTACCCGCAAGAAATTTAACAATTTACGTAGCTGGTAACCGCGTTTCTGTAGAAACCGGTAGTGCAGATGTATCTGTCTCAGGGTTTTTAACACCTGCCGGGGGACCTGTAAGCGGGAGATTATTTTTAAGTTCTACTGAAGGGGATGCTGATTTAACTGGGGATCAAGCTTTATTTGGACCAAATTTCAGTTCATTAAATGCATTATCTGGGCCAAATAATGCTGTTAATAATTTCTTCGGTTCTCAAATTAATAATGCTGCAGGGAACTTAGATACAACTGGTACATTTGGAACGCGAAACCAGAGTGCCTCTACAAGTACAAATATCTCCGCTGGAAGACAAGGATGGGACATTACTTCCATTGATATTTCTCCTTATTTAACAAATTCCCAAGTATCTGCCTCAATTCGTTTAACTACTAACGGGGATGCATATATGTTAAATACAGTCGGTTTACAAATCAATATAAACTCACCTAATATACAAGCAACTAAAAGCGTGAATAAAAGTGTCGCTACAATTGGAGATATTCTAACCTATACAGTTACTGTTCCTAACACCGGGCTTCTTCCTGCAAATAACGTTACTTTTACAGATGTTCTCCCTAACGGTACTTCCTTTATACCTGGAAGCGTAACGATAGATAACGTACCACAAACAAACGCAAATCCGGTCGCCGGTATATCTCTGGGGACAATTAATAATGGCTCTTCTCGTACAGTAGCTTTCCAAGCGACTGTCGTTTCTCTTCCAAGTCAAAATCCTATCTCTAACACTGCGAATATTACATTTCAATATACACCGATTGCCGGAGGAACGACTTTTAACGGTCTTGCAACAAGTAACTCTGCAGGAACACAAATTAACCTCGCAGATATTAATGGCACAAAATCAGTTAACAAACTTTTTACCGATATTGGTGAAACATTAACTTACAGTATTGCCTTAGCTAATATAGGAAATATCGCTGCAACTAATGTTATATATACAGATCCGATTCCTAGCGGGACTACTTTCATTCCAGGGAGTGTAACTGTTAACGGAGTTACTCAAGCTGGAGCAAATCCCGCTAATGGTATATCAATTGGATCTATTGCTGCAAATTCTACTACTACTATTTCCTTTCAAGTATTCGTTCCTTCTATCCCCCAAACAAATCCAATATTAAATAGTGGTACAACAACATATCAATACATTCCTGTACCAAATCAGCCGGCAGTAAGTGGAACTGATACGACAAATATTGTCTCCACTCAAGTGAATAATGCTACTGTAACAATGACGAAAGCAGTAGATAAAAACTATGCAGATATTGGCGATACCCTGACTTACACTGTTGCCTTTACAGGTACAGGTAATACGAATGCGAACAATGTTATTTTTACAGATGTCATTCCTACAGGAACAACTTTTGTCCTAAACAGTTTAACAATAGATGGCTCGACACAAGTTGGCGCTAATCCCGCTAATGGTGTGAACATAGGATCCATCCCAACTGGCACAACCAAAAGTGTTTCATTTCAAGTAGTAGTAAACACAATACCCGCGTCAAATGCCATATCTAACGGATCAAGCGCTTCTTATCAGTACACCGTTAACCCTAGCCAATCACCCATTATGAAAAACATTTCTTCTAACGTCGTTACTACTCAAATTAACAATGCGAATTTAACATTAACAAAGTCTACAAATAAACAATTTGCCACAATTGGCGAAACGATAAGTTATACAATCCTTATTACAAACAATGGAAATACGGCCGCCAATAACGTTCAACTAACAGATCCACTTCCAAATGGAACGATATTAACATTAGGTTCTGTAACGCTCAACGGAGTTTTGCAAAATGTAGATTCTCTCGTTGCTTTACCTATCGGCACAATTCCTGGTGGAGCTACTTTCACCTTATCCTTCCAAGTAACAGTCATTAACATTACTGCACAAAACCCTATCATTAATAACGCTTTCTCCTCTTATATTTACACTGTAAATCCAAGCCTGCCACCAACTTCAAAAACAGCAAATTCTAATTCTGTTACATCAACAATTAGACTAGCAAATCTTCATGCTAATAAATCTGTAAGTCAAACGTTTGCGGAAGTTGGAGATGTATTAACTTACACCTTTGCTCTTACAAACGATGGAAATGTTACAGCGAACAATGTATTACTATCCGATTCCATTGCGAATGGCACTTCCTTTGTACCGAACAGTGTTATAGTTAACGGTGTTACTCAGCCGGGCGCAACACCGGCTAGCATCAATATTGGTAGCATCAATGCTAATACTACAATTACAGCTTCATTCCAAATATTAATAACTAGTATTCCAAATCCTAATCCTATTTTGAATAGCGCTTCCATCTCCTATAACTTTATCGTTGATCCAAACGCTTCTCCTGTAAGTACAAACACAACTACAAACACTACATTTATCCAAGTTAATGATGCAAATGTAATTTCGGCAAAATCAGTGGATCGAGAGTTCGCTACTGTTGGAGATATATTAACTTATACCGTTATTTTAACGAATGCAGGAAGCGTTTCTGCTGATAATCCTACTTTCATAGATATAAATCCAGATGGTACTACCTTTATTCCAAATACTTTTCTTATTAATGGCGTTTTGCAAAACAATGCAGATCCAAATATCGGTGTCCTGTTACCTTCTATTCCTGCTAGCGGATTAATTACCGTTTCTTATCAAGTAACTGTCACTGCTTTACCAGCCCAAAATCCAACAACTAATTCATCGAGTACACAGTATAGTTTCGTTCTAAATCCAGGTGATCCACCAATTATAGAAACATCTTTAAGTAATACTGTAAGTACACAAATTAATTTAGCAAATGTAGTTATTGTCAAAGAGGTAGATTTAACTATTGCCGATGTCGGGCAACCAATCACATATACAATTTCCTTAGCTAACCTTGGCAATACTACAGCAAACAATGTTGTTGTTACCGATATAATCCCTCTCGGCACCACTATCGTACCAAATAGTATTTTTATAGGTGGCGCTTTACAGCTAGGTGCAGACCCAAGTACCGGCCTTCAAGTCGGCTCCATTCCTGCAGGTGGTTTTACAACGATTGTTTTTCAAATAAGTGCAAATGGGCTACCTTCACCAAATCCAATTCAAAATAGCGCTTCACTTCAATATAACTTTATCGCTGATCCAAATTTACCTGTTGTTGTGAAAAACGCTACTAGTAATATAGTAACTACACAAATTAATACTGCTAATATTGTTGCTACAAAACTAACGAGCACAAATTTCGCTGATGTTGGTGATGTCATATTATATGCGACTATTTTAACAAATAACGGGAATATCCCTGCTTCTAATGTAACGTTTACAGATATCATTCCAGCGGGTACCCTGTTCATTCCTAATACTGTAACGATTAACAATGTCCCTATAGCAAATGCAAATCCTGCTAACGGTATTTTTATCGGTACGATAGGAGCGAATTCATCACGAACCGTTGCATTCCAGGTTCTTGTACCAACTATCCCTGCTGTAAATCCGATTACAAATCAATCAGGCACAACATTCCAATATACGTACGATCCATCCAAGCCAGCTGTAATGCAGATGGTGGCTTCTAACACGGTACAGACAACTATTAATAACGCCTCAATTGCCGCTACAAAATCTGCAGATAAACAGTTTGCTAACGTAAATGATATTATTACGTACACGACTACTTTAACAAATAACGGGAATACACTTGCATCAAATATAGTATTTACAGATGCCATTCCAAGTGGGACTTCATTTATTCCAAATAGTGTAACAGTAAATGGTACTACACTCCCTAATATAAATCCAGCAAATGGCGTAGCAATTGATCCAATAAACCCCAATACAAATACAACAATCTCATTTCAAGTAATAGTAAATTCCATCCCTAGTCCAAATCCAATCCCGAACCAAAGTAATACAACGTACCAATATGTCGTAAATCCTAACTTACCTCCAGCATCCGCCAATGCGTTAAGTAACGTAATAACAACTCAAATTAATAACGCTACGATCGTCGCTACTAAATCAGTGAATACACCGACAGCTGCAATTGGAGATATCGTTACCTATACGATTGCAGTTACAAACACAGGTAATATCCCTGCTAGTGCAAATGTTTTAACGGATGGGCTTGGCGCAGGAGCTTCATTTATCCAAAACTCCGTAACTATCAATAATGTTCCACAACCAGGATTAGATCCATCACTTGGTATTCACTTAGCAGATATTCCACCAGGTAATACTGTATTTATTGCTTTTCAAGCACAAATTTTAGCGATACCGCCTAGTGGCACATTAACAAATAATGCCCTTGTAAATTATGAATATACAGTGAACCCAAACCAATCACCTGCTGTTGGTAGTACAATTACAAACACAACGGTTACTCCAATTATTGATGCTACTCTATCTATAAATAAAACTGTCAATTCAACATTCGCTACTATTGGAGATACACTTACTTTCACTTCTACCATTACTAATTCCGGTAACACTACCGCAAACAATGTTATTTTTACAGATTTAATTCCAGATGGTACAACGTTTATTCCAAATAGTTTTACAGTAAATGGAACAACCATTCCTAATGCAAATCCACAAAATGGTATCAATATCGGTAACATAAATTCAAATGCATCAGTTATACTCAGCTTTCAAGTAAACATTACAACGATTCCAAATCCTAATCCAATCCCTAATAAATCATCGCTTCAATATAGTTTTATTGTAGATATTAATGAACCACCTGTTTCACGAACAGTTAAATCCAATAAAACTTTTACACAAGTAAATACTGCTTCCGTTATCGCAACAAAAACTGCGAGCAGTGCATTTGCTGCTGTTGGCGATACAATTACGTATACAACTACTCTCACTAATAACGGAAATACAACTGCAAACACACCTGTTTTTATCGATATA
This sequence comes from Bacillus sp. RC252, assembly GCF_044909215.1. NCBI lineage: Bacteria > Bacillati > Bacillota > Bacilli > Caryophanales > Bacillaceae > Bacillus > Bacillus sp. RC252. The sequence continues at coordinate 282,696 of NZ_JBIYDV010000005.1, forward strand.
TTACCACCTGAACTTTCATTCGTTCCTGATAGCATACAAATTAATACCACCCCACAACTCGGATTTAGGCCAGATAACGGGGTTCCTTTAGACCCCATTCCAGTTGGAGGAACGACAACCATCAGCTTCCAAGCTATTGTCGGTTCAATACCAGATTCAAACCCTACGATGAACCAATCTAGTACAACATACTCTATCATTATTGACCCTACCGAGCCGCCTGTTACAGAAACGGCTACTAGTAATCCGGTCTTAGTTCAAATAAATGAAGCAATCATTCAAGCAACGAAAAGCGTGGATCGTATCTTTTCTGACGTAGCACCTGGAAATTCATTTTTAACGTATACTGTTTTATTAGAAAATATAGGGAACACGACTGCTATTAATATCATTTTTACAGATCCGATTCCAAATAATACAGTATTTATAGAAGATAGCGTTCGAGTAGGTGGGGTTTTATTACCTGGAGTAAATCCAGCGAATGGGATACCAATTGGAGATATTATTGCAGGAGATTTTATAAACGTCACCTTCCGCGTGCAAGTAGTTAGTATTCCAAATCCAATTTTCACAATTGGGCCTGGGGGACCAAACTCACCGGTTGTAAACGGTGCTTCTATTAATTATCAATTTATGACAGGACCTAATTTACCACTCGTTTCACGAAGTACAACATCCAATTCTGTTTCGACACAAATAAATTCCGGGGAAATTGTAGCGGTTACATCCGCGGATAAAAATTTCGCAACGATCGGCGATACAATTTCTTATACAATTACATTAAATAACCCTGGAAATGTCACTTCACAAAATATAATTTTCACGGATATTTTGCCTGATGGAACGACATTTATTTCCGGGACTCTTACAAGCGATTCTGGTACACAGCAAATTGGAAATCCGGCAAACGGGATTCAGATTGGAAATATAAATCCAGGTGGTACGGCTACTATTACGATAAATGTCCTTGTGACAAACATTCCAAGTATAAATCCAATCTCTAATTCTAGTTCTGTACAATTTCAGCATATTGTCGATCCAAGTCAACCCGCTATAACACAAACCGTTTCATCTAATACCGTGACTACGACAATAAATAGTGCAATATTAACTACAACAAAAAGTGCTGATAAATCTATAGTGTCTGTTGGAGATACGATTACGTATACCACTACTATTACAAATACAGGGAATACAGCAGCAACGAATATAACATTCACAAGCGCTATTCCAGCTAGCACTACATTCATACCAAATTCAGTTACAGTAAATGGAGTTCAGCAACCTGGTGCGCAACCAGCACTTGGAGTAAATTTACCAAATATCGCACCCGGTGAAACAGTAACTGTTACTTTCCAAGTAAATGTTATTTCTATTCCCCCTTCAAGCTCGATTATGGATAATGACACAATTTTATATTCTTATACTGTTGATCCAAGCGGAGCTCCTATTACAACTTCTACTTCAACGAATATCGTTACAAATCCTGTACTAGATGCCATGATAACGATGGTAAAATCAGTCGATCAAACGCTTGTAACACTAGGTGATACCATTACCTATACGACCATTTTAAAGAATAGTGGTAATACAAATGCAACTAACATTACTTTCACTGACCTTATTCCAGATGGTACAACGTTTATTACTGATAGCATTACAATAGATGGCATCACACAAATTGGTCTTAATCCTAATACAGGTATAACGATTGGATCAATTGCTCCTAACAGCTCAATATCTATAGCATTTCAAGTTACCGCTACTTCCACCCCTGTTCAAAATCCCATTGCCAACTCCGCTACTGCTTCTTACACATTTATCGCTGATCCAAATGCACCTATTGTTTCAAGAAATGTTACTTCAAACACAACGTTTACTACAATTAATACAGCTACCATTCTTTCATCAAAGCAAGTTGATAAAGCCTATAGCCACATCGGAGATACACTCACTTATACTGTCACTTTAACAAACAACGGAAATTCCTCCGCACAAAATGTTATTTTCACAGATACAATGCCGAGCGGAACTACATTTATCACAAACACATTTTCTATCAATGGAATTCCTCAAAGCGGTGCGAATCCAACGAATGGTGTAAATATTGGTCCTATAACAGCTGGGGCTACAGTAAATGTTTCATTCCAAGTAAACGTGACCTCATTACCAACCGCAAATCCAATTGTAAATTTCTCATCGACATCGTATCAATTAGTCTCACCACCTGATGCAGAAACTTCAATTAGTAATCCTGTTTCAACGCAAATTAGAGAAGCTATATTATCTATGACGAAAAATAAAAGTGTATCCTTTGCAGATACCGGGCAAACTGCCTTTTATACTACTTCTATTATCAATGTAGGCAATACCGATGCAACTAACATTGTATTCACAGACGTATTACCAAGTGGACTCACATTTGTTCCTAGCACGTTAACTGTCGATGGCGTTTTACAACCTAATGCGAATCCAAATACAGGTGTATTACTCGCAGCACTTCCACCAAATGAAATATATAGTATCGTCTTTCAAGTTACAGTGAACAGCATCCCACCGAGTAATCCAGCACCAAATACAGCATCAACGACGTATGAGTTTACTGTTGATCCAGGTAATCCGCCGGTATCGAATACAGCTAGCTCCAACACTACACTTCTTCAAATAAACAACGCAAATATTATTAGTACAAAAACAGCAAATCTTACTTTTGCGGATGTTGGTAATACAATAACATTTACACTTAGCCTTCCTAATACAGGGAATGTGGCTGCAACTGATGTAACTATTATCGATATTCTTGATAGCAATTTAAGTTTCATTCCAAACAGTTTCACAGTTAATGGGCAAACCATTCCAAACGCTGATTTGTCTACTGGTGTAAACATAGGTTCAATTAATGGGGGTAATACGGCAATCGTTACATTCCAAGCAACTGTTACTACACTTCCAACACTTAATCCAATTTCTAATTTTACTTCTACCACATATCATTATGTCGTTGATCCTAGCCAGTCACCTATTACAACTTCCAATCAATCGAATACAACGACAACCCAAATTAATAGCGCTATCCTTACTGCACAAAAAAATTCAAATGCGGAAACGGTAGATATCGGGCAGGATATCGTCTACTCCGTTACAATTACAAATAGCGGAAATGTTAGTGCAACGAATGTTATTTTTACCGACCTTATTCCAGCCGGAACTTCCTTTGAACCGAATAGTTTTACACTTAACGGAATTAGCATCCCAAATGCAAATATAATTACAGGTGTTCCAATTGGTGATATCGCGCCAAACCAATCTGTCATCGTAGCATTTCATATTAATGCCAATGAAATTCCGCCTATAAATCCAATTTCCAACCAAGCTAGCGTTAGCTTCCACCATATCGTTAATCCAGCAAATCCTCCAGTTTCAAAAAATATTACTTCTAACAGCGTTACAACAAAAATTGAAAGTGCTATTTTAAACACTATTAAAATAGGAGATAAAGCTTTTGCAACTATCGGTGATACGATTACGTATACAACTACTATTACGAACACAGGAAATATCTCTGCTAACAACGTTGTTTTCTCAGACCCTATACCGACATGGACACAATTTGTTGCAGGATCAGTCATTGTTGATGGCACTTCATTACCATCCGCTTCTATCATTGACGGTGTTGGCATAAATACAATAACTCCAAATCAAATCGTAACAATTATGTTCCAAGTGCAAATCGTAAGCAATCCAACAACGTTCACACCTGAACTCCAAAACTTAGGATTTGTTAACTTCCAATATAACGTAGGCAATTCATTACAAGCCCAGCCTGGCAATGTGGAAACGAACGTCTTCGTTACTTCTATTAATTCAGCAATACTTTCAGCTGTAAAAACTGCTAATACAGCCTTTGCAAATATCGGAGACACAATCACTTATACAGTTTTGATTCAAAACAGCGGCAATACAAACGCTACGAATTTAAATTTCTCAGATCTTATTCCAGCTGGAACGACCTTTGTTGAAAATAGTTTTTCTGTAAATGGAAGTATCATTCTAGGGGCAGATCCAAATAACGGGGTTAATATCGGAACCGTTAGTACGAACAGTTCCTTAACTGTTACTTTCCAAGTCATGGTTGCATCTACTCCACCTTCAAACCCAATTACAAACGTTGGATCTATTCAATTCACATTCATTGTTGACCCGGCAGCTCCTCCTGTTACAAGCACAATAAATTCTAATGGCGCTTCAACACAAATTAATAACGCTACCGTTACTACTGTTTTAGAAGCAAATCGATCAATCGTATCCATCGGAGATATAATTACGTATACAGCAACATTAACAAATACCGGAAATTTCCCTGCAAATTCTGTATTGCTCATAAACGGAGTTCCTGTAGGTGCAGTATTCGTTCCAAATAGCGTTACGTTAAATGGAATGTCACTTCCAAATGCAAGTCCAACTCTCGGTATTCCAGTTGGTATTATCGCACCAGGTGATTTTGCTACTATTACGTTCCAATTTCTTGCAAGTTCTATTCCACCGCAAGGGGCGATTATAAATCAAGCCATTACAAGTTACACGTATATTGTCGATCCAAGTCAACCTCCAGTTACAGCAACATCCTCATCTAATACGGTTAATACAGCTGTCGTTGATGCATCGTTATCCGTAATTAAAAATACAGATTCTCTCGTACAATCTACTAACGGTACAATCACTTACACAGTAGTCGTTCAAAATAACGGAAATACAACTGCAAATACAGTTAATTTAACAGATTTGGTCCCAGAAGGAACTGCATTTATTCCTAATAGCGTGACCATTAATAGCGTTTCCGTTCCAGGTTCCGATCCAAACGTAGGGATACCATTAAACGCCATCGCGCCGTCAGAAATCGTCACCGTCACATTCCAAGTTATCGTTCAATCCATTCCAAGCGTGAATCCAATTTCTAATACAGCCCGTATTGACTATACTTTTATCGCCGATCCAACCTCTCCTATCATCTCTCGTACAATTACTTCTAATCCAGCATCCACACAAATTTCAGATGCGACTATCATTTCTTTAAAAGCAGTCAATGCACAACAAGCAACAACTAGCGATATTTTGACCTACACGATAACATTAGAAAATAACGGAAATATCTCAGCAACTAATCTCTCATTTTTAGATTCTACTCCAAATGGGACTACATTCGTAGAAAATAGTTTTACACTTAACGGAACAGCTATACCTGGTGCCAATCCAAACGTAGGTGTTACTTTGCCTAACCTTGCAGCAAACGCTACTCACCTTATTTCGTTTCAAATTCTTATTAATAATTCATTCTCGCAAGATTCTATTACAAATCAATCCAATACAACATATACAATTCAACCAGATCCAAGCCAGCCGCCTATTACTGAAACATCTACAAGTAATATTGTCATTACAAATTTTGTGCAAGCACAATTGACAATTACAAAAACGTCCAATCCAATAACTGTAGATATTGGCGGAACTATACTTTATATTTCTGAAGTGAAAAATATCGGCAATGTTGACGCAATAAATATTATTTTTACAGATTCTATTCCAGCTGGGACTACATTCGTTCCCGATAGTGTCACAATTAACGGTGTCCTGCAGCCAGGTGTAAATCCAGAAAACGGAATACCGATTGGAACGATTCCAGCAAATAGTTCAAAAACGATACTATTTCAAGTGCAAACAAACAATCCACCTACTGAAACCGAAATTGTAAATCAATCTTCTGCAAATTACCAATATGTAAGTATTCCTACAGCTCCACCGGTGAATCGCTCTGCAAACTCTAACATTGTTACAACATCACTTCAAAATGCAAATATTATTTCTGTTAAAAGCGCTGATGTAACTTTCGTATCAATTGGGCAAATTATTACCTACACAAATACACTACAAAATATAGGAACCATTCCAGCTAACAATACCGTGTTTATTGATAACATTCCAGAAGGTACTATATTCATTGAAGATAGCTTATCAATAAATAATGTGATTCAGCCTGGCGCGAATCCTGAAAACGGAGTAACTCTCGGCACGATACAACCAAATGAAACAGTCACTATTTCATTCCAAGTACAACTTACAAATATACCGTCCGGCAATACAGTCATTAATATTTCAGACACTTCGTACGAATACCAAATTGACCCTAGCTCTCCGATTATTCAGCGTAGATCGTTATCAAATGCAGTAAACACGGTAGTGCGGACGGCAAATGTTAGTGCAATTAAATCCGCCAATAGATCCATTACACGCATCGGTCAAATCATCACATATACAGTCGCAGTTACAAACGCTGGTACAGTACCTATTACAAATACTCTCCTAATTGACGCAATTGCAGCTGGCACCACATTCGTTCCAAATAGCATCCTTGTAGATGGCATACCAAGACCTAACGAAAATCCAATTACCGGAATCACCCTTGATATTATCCTTCCAAATAATACGATTATTGTTACGTTCCAAGTAAATGTAGTCTCTATACCTTCTCAAAATAACATTAATAATATCGCTGTCATTCACTATGAATATCAACCGGATCCAAGCTCACCACCAATTTCAGAAACGACCTCTTCCAATAGTACAAATATACAATTTATTGACGCTATTCTTATCGCTACAAAATCCGCTAATAAAGTATTAGCTAATATTGATGAAATCATTGAATATACAGTATTAATCCAAAATAACGGATCCACTACAACTAACTCCATCTTTTTTACAGATACTATAGAAGATGGAACAGTATTTATTCCGGGAAGTGTAATAGTTAACAATACTGTACTTCCTGCAGCAGATCCGAATATCGGCTTTCCCATTGCTAATATCGCGTCAGGTCAATCGACAACAATAACATTCCAAGTTTCCGTTACGAATTTACCTGCTGTAAATCCAGCACCTAATACTGCAAACATCGTCTACGACTTTATTTTCAATCCTGACTTTGCACCAATTCAAAAATCTACTACTTCCAATACTACTTTCGTTCAAATTAATGACGCTGATATCGTTTCACTGAAAACTGTTGATTTAACTTCTGTAACGATTGGTGACATTTTAACTTATACAACAACTTTAACGAATACAGGGAATACGGATGCTACTGCTGTTGTATTTACAGACAATATTCCTGATGGAACAACCTTTATAGACGGTAGCGTTTTAGTAAATAACATTCCGCAGCTTAACGCCAATCCAAGTACCGGTATACTTGTAGGAACGATTGCTCCTGACATTTCTATCCCAGTCACATTTTCTGTTACCGTCGTAGCTCTTCCAGCTAGCGGCCATGTTCAAAATCAATCAGCTTCCCGCTATACAATAAACGGGGAAGAACAAATATCGACTAGTAATATTACCTTCACTGAAGTTATTTCTGCTAATGTAATTGCGACAAAAACAACGCAAATCCAATACGCTGACCTACAAACTATTATCCCTTATACAATTTCCATCATAAATAACGGAAATATACAAGTGGAAAACATTATCGTTACAGATATCATCCCAGCAAATACGAGCTTTATAGAGAATAGCGTTATTGTAAATGGCAACGCTCGGCAAAATGACAATCCACTTAGCGGTATACCAATTGATAACATTCCGCCTAATACGACAGCAACTATTCTATTCCAAGTCCGGGTTATTTCGATTCCGCAAACAAATCCAATCTCTAACACGAGTGCAATTGAATATGAATACACGGTACCAGACCAACCACCTATTACCGAAACTATTATTTCATCAGCTGCTGTAACAGAAATTAATCATGCGAATTTGAATAGTAATAAAGCTGTTGACCTTGCATTTGCAACGGTTGGTGATACGTTAACGTATACGATTACATTAAATGAAACTGGTAATGTTGCAGCAAATGATGTAATCATTCAAGATATTATTCCTCAAGGTACTACGTTTATAGAAAATAGCGTCATTGTCAACGGAGAAACTCTTCCGGGAGTTAATCCAGTAAGCGGCATACCAATTGGCACTATAATTGTAGGTGGAAATACTATCGCTTCATTCCAAGTAACTGTAACTTCTATTCCAACACCAAATGAGCTCAACAACAAAGCAATTACTACTTTTAACTATATAGTCAATCCAAATAACTTACCTGTTACAAATACGACTACAACAAATACTGTGACAACAACTGTCCAAAATGATAATGTCGTTGCCATAAAATCTGTTAATGCCACGAATGCATTACCTAGTCAAACTTTAACGTATACAATTACTATTACTAATAGTGGCAATGTGACTATTGACGATTTTCTTATTGTAGACACTGTACCAGTAGATACAACCTTCGTTACTGGTAGTGTTACGATTAACGGAATCAATCAACCTAATGCGAATCCCGAAAACGGTATTACATTAGGAAACCTTGCTCCTAATGAATCTGTTGTCGTTACGTTCCAAGTAACAATATCTTCTTTGACTCTTCAATCTGCTATCAATAACGATGCTACTATCTCCTATACGTTTATCGTCGATCCAACCGAACCACCTATTACAATTACAAAGCAAACAAATACCGTTACAACAACGATCGTTGATCCAATGGTGCGCATTGAGAAAAACGCTGACAAATCTTCTGTCGTTATAGGAGATATTATTACATTCACATTAGAGATATTTAATCATTCCCCAATTCCTACAGTAAGTACTTCCGTTTTAGATATGATTCCAGCTGGTACAACATTTATAGAAAACAGTGTAACAATTAACGGTACTTCGGTTCCAAATATTCGACCAGACACTGGTATTAACATTGGTTCCTTATCGGCAGATGGAGTAGCAACTATAACATTTAAAGTTCTCGTAACTTCTATCCCTTCAAACAGTACAATTATCAATTCCGCAACAGTTACAGCTGCTTTCCAATTGACACCACAGGATCCAATTATTATTTTCATTGTTAATTCGAATATTGTTCGTATACCAGTTCAATTTATAACGGCAGCAGTGATAAAAAATGCTTCCGTCAGCTCTGCTTATTTAAACCAATATTTTGATTATACAGTGCGTATTACGAATACTTCCGAGATTTCACTTTCAAATATTTCATTACAAGACACCATTCCAGCAGGTTTACAATTTATGAACGGTACGGTCTTCATTAATGGGGAACGCTCTCCACTAGCGAATCCGAATATCGGTTTCCTAGTCGCTACTAATTTGGAACCGAACGAAACAATTATCGTGTTATTCACAGTACAAGTGATAAGTCCACCTATTAATAATGAATTTAAAAACACGGCAAACGTTTCTTTACAACTTCAAGTCTCTCCTACCGATCCACCAATCACAGTAACCATTACAAGTAACGAAAACATCGTCACCTTTATTCCAGAAAATCCAGATGAAACACTTCCAAATTTAAATTGTTTCTTTGACGGTGAACGTTTCATACGCATTACTCCTCGAAATATACGAAATTACTTTTGGACTTGGATTTGGTGGCGTTAATCAAAAAAGAAAAAGCTTGTAGTTCGGATAATATCCAAACTACAAGCTTTTTTCATAAACAAAATTATCAATTGCTAGCAGCACTATATGCTACATGTCGTTTCTCAATCCGTTCTTCAATTTCTTTCATATTCTCTTTATTAGTTAGTAGGGATTGTTTATTTTCTATTAATAATTGTTTAAAGGATTTTCTCACTTTTTTTCGCATGTTTATTTTCCTCCTTGGGGGATGGTTTATATAAAAGATAACTTGAAACTTTAATCAATGAGAGGATTTACCCTCACTAATTATTAGCCTACATCAATCGGGCTTTTACAGGGAGTTACTCTTCCATCATCACTCTTTATTCAGCTATAATACTGAGATAGAAGTCCTATCTCCCGTTAATGCGGGATAAGGATTTATCTGTGTGTCCTTATAATAGTTGATTGTTGTGAATTCCATTTGAACTTCATATGAAAATTCCGTTTATTTTCTGACAACTTTGTGAACAAAAAAAGAAAGGTTAATCAAAAATATATTTGATCAACCTTTCCATGCTCTTTAAAGCATATTAATTAATATTTCAGGTCTTCCCCAATTCATTTCGTTACAAACAAAGCGTAGTTTTTCTTCGTCCATTGTGTGTAACCCTTCTTCTAACGAGCATGAAATTGGAACTTCACAATGAATTCGCGCTAATTGTAAAGAGATATTTAAATTCTCTAAATCACTTTCAATTTTTGTGCGCTGCGCTTTCGTTAATGATGCTATATTTTCTAGCACTGCCGATACTGTCCCGTATTCTTGAATAAGCTTATACGCTGTTTTTTCACCAATACCTTTTACACCCGGATAATTATCACTTGTATCTCCCATGAAAGCTTTCGCATGAACAATTTGCCAAGGTTCTACACCTTTATCTTCCATGATTTTTTCCGGTGTGTAATACTCGTAATTTCCAATTCCTTTACGAAGAAGCATAACTGTAACATTCGTATCAACAAGTTGAAGTAAATCTGTATCACCTGTCAAAATATAAACTTCCGCTTCATTGCAATATTGTTTTGCAAGCGTACCGATACAATCATCCGCTTCATAACCTTTCATACCGATTACAGGCATAGATAATTTCGCAGTCATTTCTTGCACTAAATCAAATTGCGGAATTAATTCTTCCGGCGGTGCTGCACGATTTGCTTTATAATTCGAGAAAGATTCCGTTCTAAATGTCGTACTTCCCATATCCCAGCACGTTACAATGTGCGTTGGTTCGATTGCTTGTGTTGCTGTTAATAAATGCTTCATATAACCATGAATCCCATTCGTCGGGGTACCATCTTGTCGTTTCATAAATTGTCCATATACACTTGTTGCGTAAAAAGCACGAAATAATAGTGCCATACCATCAACTAATAATACTTTTTTCATAATTCCTCTCCTACTAACAAAAAATAATAACCTCACGTTATCACGTAAGGTTATATATAGATTACCATTCTACGTTTTTGTTCAACTTTGTCTATTATACATTGTTTTTGTATATTTAGCATCATTAACACATTAAGACATTCTACCACAGCAAGTATGAAGTATTCCTGAATACGTATTTTTACCTGTCGAAACAACTACAGCCTTTGCATTTCCGTCAACAATATACGTACCTTTGAAACATACATTTTCAAGTTCAAGTGGATTATAGTCTTTCATCCGTTTTAATGGAATAAATCGTTTACGTTCAAGATGATAGCAACTTTCAAATTTCTCAATACTAGCATCATTTCCTGTCAGCATAGATTCATTTACTAATAAATCATTTGCATAAATAATACGTACATCTGCCGGCACTGTATCGCCCTCTGAAAGAAAAATCATATCTCCAGGTACAAGCTCTTGTATTGGTAATTTCATCATTTTCAGTTCACTGTTTAGCCCTGTTACGCTAGAGGCTTCTACTCTAGAAACAGTAACTGTTTCACATTGTAATTCATCACCCATATTTTGTTTTGAAAGACCTGGGATCATTCCACTTAGCTTCATCATTACTTCCGCAATACGCGCTCTTTTTGAAGTTAATTCATTTCGACCGTATACTTGAATACGCTTTTGTGCCTCTTTCATAGATAGTCCGTCTCTTGTTGTTTTAAAATACGCAAATACAGATTTTACATCTCTTGTTGCGATTTCAATTAATAAATCTTTATTTTTTTGAAGCATTGTTTGTTCTTTCATTGCTTTTTTACTTAATTTATACGAAGTGTTACCCACACTTTTATTTACATATAACATATTATCGTCTCCTCCTTTACAACATAGGAAGAAACACTTTGTTTCTCAATTTATCCACTTTACCGTGAAAGTGTCTAGCGCTTAAATACTCGAATAAACGCTACATTACGATAAATATAGAGGGAGGAACAAGTCGTTTCCTGCCTACATCATATATTTTTGATTTGAAGTATATGGGTAACGGAACCGAGTCAGAATTTGACATGCTCCTCACCTCCTCTTTAATTTTTTAGTTATAATCTATACTATGAAATTACTCATAGCTTGCTAACAAAAAAGACCCTTACTCATAAGAGAGCAAAGGTCATTGCATACACAAATAAGCGATTCCTAATATAATACAATTAGAAATCTACGGACCTCTCCCTCGCCGAGTTTTAGCACTGTATAGCATAGGTTCATTACCAGCTACGTTAAGAAAAACCTTAATTCGATCATTCCTGTTGACCCATTGGCGTCTCTCGACATTTTTGGGCAGTAGCATTTCTCTATACAGGAGCCTCACCTAACAGAGACTTATTATAATTACATAGAAAATGTTACTCTTATTTAAAATAGATGTCAACACTTTGTATGGAAACTTTTCCTTTTATTACAACAACTATCTCGAGTTTAGTACACTAATACGTATTCTGCTCAGCGTTCGGCTACATAAATTAATTGAACACATATTGCAAGAAATTAGCACATGAAAAATAAAACCCTTACGTTAAAATGAAGTGAACCCGAATAGTGGTACATGAAAAAAACACCTCCTGAATTCGCATACTAAGTATGCAAATTCAATGGAGGTGTTTTTCGTTTGAAGAC